>NZ_JBFRDW010000752.1:0-2623 GCF_052113985.1 Pseudoduganella sp. RAF53_2
GCCCAGCACCACCAGCCAGGTTTCATTGGCATCCCACACATGGCCGATGGACAGGAAGATCTGGTCGCGTTCCTTTTCCTCACGCGAGAACAGGCTGAGAATGCCGACGCCGAGATCGAAGCCGTCGGTAATCACATAGAACACCAGCATCAGGCACATCAGGCCGAACCAGGCGTTAGTCAGAATTTCATGCATGATTTGGCTCCTCGAATTGTGGACCGTTGCGCAGCCATTTGCGGGCAAAGGTGAAGAAGGCGATAAACAAGACGATGTAGAAGGCGATGAACATGGCGCTGCTGGACCAGATGGCGCCCGCCGCGACCGATGATGCCGCGTCCCTGGTGCGCAGCAGTCCGTAGACCGACCACGGCTGGCGGCCCACTTCACGCACGATCCAGCCGCATTCCACTGCGATATAAGGCAGCGGGATGCACAGCACCCAGGCCAGCAGCAGCTTGCGCTGGGCCAGCAGCGCTTCAAGACGTCCACGGGCGCGCTTCAGGCCCCAGGCGGTCCACACGGCCAGTGCGGCCAGCAGGAAGCCAATGCCCGCCATCACGCGGAAGGCGTAATACAGCAGGGGCAGGGCAGGTGGCTGGTCTTCCAGCGGGATGTCGCGCATGCCGGTCACTTTGCCGTGAACGTCGTGCGTGGCCAGGATACTCAGCATGCCAGGCAGTTCCAGCGACCAGTCGTTGCGCTGTTCCTGCTTGTTCGGYCAGGCCAGCAGCGACCAGTTGGCGGCGGTGCCGGGCGCGTTGGTTTCCCAGTGGCCTTCGATGGCCGCACCTTTGGCAGGCTGGCGCTCAAAGACTTCCACGCCGCTGGCGTCGCCGATCAGCACTTGCAGTGGCGCCACGACAGCCAAGGTGAGCAGTGCGATCTTGAAGGAGCGGGCGAAGAAGGGCGCGTGGCGGCGGCGATACAGATGCCAGGCCGAGATGCCAATCACCACCACCAGACCGGTTTCCATGGCGGCCAGCCACATATGCGACACGCCAAAGGCCATGGCCGGGTTGAAGATGGCGTCAACATAGCTGGTGACGACGACCTTGCCGTTTTCGACAGCGATACCGGCCGGCGTTTGCATCCATGAGTTGGCGACCATAATCCAGAAGGCGGAAATGGTCGAACCCAGCGCCACCATGGCGGTTGCGAACAGGTGCACCTTGCGTGGCACCTTGCCCCAGCCCCACAGCATGACGCCGATGAAGCCTGCCTCCAGCATGAAGGCCATGGCGCCTTCGAAGCCGAGGATATTGCCGATAAATTGTCCGGTGAAGCGCGAGAAGCCTGCCCAGTTGGTGCCGAACTGGAATTCCATCGGAATGCCGCTGACCACGCCCACGGCGAAGTTCAGGATCAGCAGCTTGCTCCAGTAGCGCACGTGGTGGTAGTAGATCACTTCACCACGGCGCAGCCACAGCGCTTCCATCAGCATCACGAAGGCGGACAGGCTGATGGTCAGGATGGGCCACAGGATGTGAAAGATGGCTGTCATCGCGAACTGCGCGCGCGACAGCATCAGGCTCGCCTCATGCATGATGTTCTCCTTGGGCGGGATGCAGCAGGACCGGGATCGACTTGGAGGTTGGCGTATTGGCCAGGTCCGCCACGCTTTCCAGCGGCACCAGCGGATTGGTCTCGGGGTAATAGGCGCCCACGCAGCCACGCGGAATGTCGTATTCCACCAGCAGGAAGTCGTCGGCGCGGCGCTGCACGCCATCCGGCCAGACGCTGGTAACGTCCACGCGGCCGCCAGCCTGGAAGCCCAGCATATGCAGGTCTTCCTTGTTGATGAAGATCACGCGGCGCAGACCGAACACGCCGCGGTAGCGGTCATCCAGACCATAGATGGTGGTGTTGTACTGGTCGTGCGAACGCGTGGTCATCATCGTCAGCAGACGCTTGCCATGAATGGCGCGGGCACGGTGGATCGGCGTGTCGCGGTCGACGGCGTTGACCAGGAACTGCGCCTTGCCGCTTGGCGTCAGCCATTCGCGTTCGCGCGAAGCGACCTTCAGATGGAAGCCGCCCGGTTTGGCGATGCGCTCGTTGTAGTCGTAGAAGTCGTCGAAGACTTTTTCGATTTCATCGCGGATCAGGGCATAGTCGCCCGCAAAGCGCAGCCAGTCGACCTTCTTGCTGCCCAGCGTGGCCTGCGCAATATTGGCGACGATGGCCACTTCCGACATCAGGTTGGGCGAGGCGGGCTGGTTGATGCCGTAGGAGATGTGCACCATGCTGACCGAGTCTTCCACGGTCACGCCTTGCGCCACGCCGTTCTGCAGGTCGATTTCGGTACGGCCCAGGGTTGGCAGGATCAGCGCATCACGGCCGTGAATCAGGTGGCTGCGATTCAGTTTGGTGGCGATATGCACGGTCAGGTCGCAATTGCGCAGGCCTTGCCAGGTCAGCGGCGTATCCGGCGTGGCCTGGGCGAAGTTGCCGCCCAAGCCGATGAAGACTTTGACGCGGCCATCGAGCATGGCGTGGATGGTGTTCACCACGTCCAGGCCGTGATGGCGCGGGGGCTCGAAATCGTAGACCTTCTGCAGGCGGTCGAGGAATTCGACGGAAGGCTGTTCTTCAATGCCGACGGTACGATCGCCCTGTACATTGG
>NZ_JBFRDW010000753.1:0-2615 GCF_052113985.1 Pseudoduganella sp. RAF53_2
TGCCGATGCGGCCCAGTTAGGGCCGATCATCAACATGTGTACGTATTACATAGAAGGGGCCTGACAGGCCTTAAGCGGCGGCCGGCAGGCGTTCGGTCAGCCGGGTCATGACGTCGATCACGTGATCGATCTGCTTGCGGGTGTGGCCCGCATTCATCATGAAGCGCAGGCGCGCCTGGCCGATTGGCGCGGCCGGGAACTGCACCGAATCCACGTGAATGCCTTCTTCGCGCAGCGCGCGCGCATACGCCAGGCATTCTTCCGCATCGCCAATCACCACCGGCACGATGGCCGTTTCCGTTGACGAGATCTTGAGGCCCAGCGGCTGCAGGCGCGAGACGAAGTAGCGCTGGTTGTCCCACAGGCGCTGGCGGCGTTCCGGTTCCTGTTCCAGCAGGTCCAGCGCGGCCAGCAGGGCCGCTGCCTGGTCCGGCGGCGGTGGGCAGGTGAAGCCGTAGGCGGAGCTGGTCAGGCGGATCACGTCAGCCACTTCCTTCTCCACCGCCACGAAGCCGCCGATGGAGCCAAGCGCCTTGCTCAGTGTGCCCATCTGGATGATGGTTGGGCTGTAGCAGCCGAAGTGCTCGGAGCTGCCGCCGCCGTTCGCACCCAGCACGCCGGTGGCATGCGCGTCATCGACATACAGCATGGCGCCATAACGTTCGGCCAGCGATACCAGGTCGGGCAGGGGAGCGATGGTGCCTTCCATGCTGAACACGCCGTCGGTCACGATGATCGGCGTGACACCTTCCGCGGCCTTCAGCTGCGATTCCAGGTGATCCATATCGCAGTGCTTGAAGGTATGGCGCTCGGCGCCGGACATCTGTATGCCTTCGCGGATGCTGATGTGATTGAACTCGTCCGAGAAGTAAGCATATTTATAACGCTTGCCGGCGCGGAAGCCGTGCAGGCGTGCCAGCATGCCCGCTTTGACCAGCGAGGACAGCACGCCGATATTGGTCATATAACCCGTCACAAACAGCACGGAGTCGGTCTTGTGCTTGAGCGCTGCGAGGCGCGCTTCCAGCTCACGGTACACGTCCAGATCGCCGCCCAGCAGGCGCGATTCGCAGTTGCCGACGCCGTAGCGGTCCAGGCCATCTTTGGCGGCGGCGACGAGGCGCGGGTGGCTGGCCAGGGCCAGGTAGTTGTTGGTACTGAAGGATACGTATTCGCGGCCCGCCGACACGAAGGTCGGATCGGGCAGGCTTGCGTGTGCGTTGCTGTCGTGATGCACGGCGTTGGTCTGCAACCAGCGCCCGATATCGCTTAACTCTTGCATGAAACGGAATCTCGCTTAGGCTAAAGTTCGCCACATTACTGCAAGGTTCATTAATGTCTCATTAAGGAGCGGCGGATCGATGATCCGCCGTCATGCGGACGCGCGGCGCGTCACACGAGCTGGCGCGCGGTCATGCGGGAGAGGATGGCGAGCGGTGAGGCGTCGACGTCGTACTGCGCATCCGGCGGCAGCTGCACCGTGTACTCCATCAGGAACTGGCCCGAGATCACGGAATGCGCCAGCTGGTCCGAGAAGCAGATCCACGCAGTACCGGGTGCGAAGTTGATGACTTCCTGGCGGCAGGTGCGCTGGTATTCCATGTCCTGCTTCATGCCATCGTGAAGCTGCAGCATCAGGTGATCGTACTCGGTGCGGAAGGTCTTGGTCACACCCAGCTTGTTCAGCCAGTCCGCCTGCCAGCGCACATAGGGCTTGGCGCGCGGCACAAAGCGCCTGGCGATGTCCTGGAACGGTTCGCCCACGCGCCACACGCGCGGCACGTTATTGGGATTCACGTTCAGGAACAGGCGCAGCAAACGCTCGCCGCGGTTCGGACGCGAAGGAAAGGCGTCCACGTGCAGGCGGCGGTCGTCCGCGCGCCAGGATTGGACGCGGCTTTCCACCGTCGCCGGGCGGAAGCTGGTCGCGCCGCGCTTCAGGTGGTCGCCATATTTCGGCAGCAGCTGATTCAGCACCGCCTCCGCCTCATTGCGAAAGCGCAGAATCATGGCAGCCAGGATCTTCTGTTCGTCTTCGTTGCCCGCCGCGCCTTTGAGGCGGTCATCCGCGCCCAGGCTGATGTTGCGCGACTTCGGCGACAGGATATCGGGACGGAACAGCTTCAGTTCTTCAGCGCTCGGCGTGAAGGTGAGGTCATTCAGCAGCAGGACTTTGCCTGCTTCCAGTTCAGCGGCGTATTCGAGTTGTTTGCTTGCGAGATTGCTGCGGTCGATTGGGACAGCCAGACTTTCCATAGGTGCCTCAGGTATTTCTCTGTTGTGTAGCCCGCAAGTATAACCGGTCAGGCGGGAACACCGACGATCACGCTGGACGCTTTGAAGATGGCGGTCGCCGTGCCGCCTGGCGCCAATCCCATCGAGGAACAGCTCTCGTTGGTGATGATGGCGGCGATGGCTCCGCCGCCATTCAGACCGATGATGACTTCCGAGTTGACGGCGCCGGTGGTAATGCGCGTGATCTCGCCTTTGAGCCGGTTGCGGGCCGAGAAGCGGGCATCGCTGTCCTCGCTGACCAGAATAATGGACGATGCTTTGACCAGCGCAAAAGCCTCGGCGCCCACTTTCAGACCCAGCGACTCCGTGCTGTCATGCGT
>NZ_JBFRDW010000754.1:0-2614 GCF_052113985.1 Pseudoduganella sp. RAF53_2
GACAGGGGCGGCGGCTTCGGCCAACTGCAGATTCTGGAAGGCCTTCGGTCCTGCACCCAGCGCCATTGCGCGGCGGAGCGTCTGCACGGCGGCCACGTTATCGCCCATCAGATATTGAATGTAACCGAGATTTGTATGCGGCTGCGCTTCGCCCGGATAGTCATTCACCAGCGCGACCAGCGCTTTGCGGGCTTCTTCAAGATGGCCTTGCTGCGCTTCGATGACGGCGACCGCATTGCGAGCTTCCAGCTGATTCGAGTCCAGCGACAGTGACTGTGCATAAGCGCCGAGCGCCAGGGCCAGTTGGCCGCGTTCCTGATGAAAGCGTCCGAGGCGATTCCATGATGCGAGCTGATTATCCTGATTAATGCGCATGACCGGCTGCATGGCGAGCGGGCGGGATGGCGGAGCACCGCAACCCTGTAGCAGAAGGCCACCGGTAAGAATGGCGAAGACAATGGGCTTGAGCTTCATTTTTTTGCTCCTTCTTGTTTTCAATTTACGCCACTCATGGTGGGCAGCAGCACGCGATAGATCTGGATGAAGGCTGGCCCCATCAGGACGACCAGCAGCGAGGGGAATATGAAGAAAATCAGCGGGAACAGCAATTTCAGCGCGATCTTGGCGGCTGCTTCTTCCGCACGCTGACGGCGCCTGGTACGAAGCTGTTCGGATTGCACGCGAAGCGAATCGGCGATGCTGGTGCCAAAGCGCTCGGCCTGAATCAGCATGGCGACAAGTGCATCCACGTCTTCAACTCCGGTGCGTAAGGCGAGATTGCGCAGTGCGCGTTCCTTGGGCAGACCAGCACGTAGTTCCAGCGTAACGAGGTGCAGTTCGTCGCTCAGCACAGGGCTTTTCAGGCCGATCTCGTCGGCCACACGCAGCAGGGCGGCGTCCATCGCAAGGCCGGCTTCCACACAGACGGTCATCAGATCAAGCGCGTCAGGGAAGGATTCAAAGATTTCGCGCTGCCGGCGCTGGATCAGATTCGCCAGCAGGAAGTTTGGGAAGTAGTAGCCGAAAGCGGCAGAAACCAACAGCCAGAACAGCGTGCCGTTCGTGGACATCTTGCTGTTGCTGACAGCGTGAAAAATCATCACCAGCAGCGGCAACCCTGCCGCCAGGGCTGTCTTGGCGGCGAAATACAGAACCGGCGCGCTGGGATGGCGCAGACCGGCGTTAAAGAAGCGTGTGCGTAGCGCGGAGTGTTCCCAGTTTTCGTCGGACTCGCCGGACAACTTGGCCAGTGGCGCCGTCATACGTGCCAGCCGCGCCATGCGGGCCGCCCCGCGTTCCTTGCGGTCATGCCCGCGCCGGCTGCCGGCGTCCGTTACGGCCTGCAGGCGTTCCTGCACAGGGTCGGCCGAGAAACGGCTCATGATCGCATAGGCCATGCCGAAAACGGCGGTGAAGACCACTGCGAGGAAAGCGATCTGCATGATACTCATGGCAGCCTCCGTAACTACACGCGAATTTTAATAATGCGGCGCATCACGAATACACCCGAAACCATCAGAGACAGCGCGCCGATAATCATCTTGCGCCCTGCAGGGTCGGTGTACAGCACTTGCAAGAACTCGGGATTCGACAGCTGGATAACGAAGCCCGCCACAAAGGGCAACAGCCCTAGCACCCAGGCTGACATCCGTCCTTCTGCCGACAGYACGCGCACCTGGCCGAGCAGTTTGATGCGTTCGCGGATAATGGCGCTGATATTGCCGAGAAGCTCAGAGAGATTGCCGCCGGTCTCGCGTTGGATCATCACTGCGATCACGAAGTAGCGCACGTCAGTGCTGGGGACGCGGGTGGCAAGATTCATCAATGCCTCCGACATGGACATACCGAAGTTGACTTCGTCGAAGGCGATGCGAAATTCCTCGGCGATCGGATCACGCATTTCGTCGCCCACCATTTTCAAGGCGGTTGGGAAGGCGTGGCCTGCGCGTAGAGCCCGGCCAATGAGATCCAGCGCGTCCGGCAGTTGATAGTCGATTTTGTGCAAGCGCTTTGCCTTGGCGCGGCGCGCATAGAGTAAGGGTAGATCTATGGCAAGTCCGGCTGCGGCAAAGACCAGAAGTCCATGGAGACCGAGCCAAAGAGCGAACCCGCCTGCCAGCGCAGCCGCTAACAGGGACAGCGTGATAAAGTCCGATACGCTCCAGGACAGACCCGATTGTTCGAGCAGGCGGTCCAAAGTGCTTACGCGGGGTAGCTTGAGCAGCAGACGTTGAAGGTAAGGCGACTCGCTCAGCAGCCGTTGCTTGATCATCGAGCTGTTTTGCTGGCCGGCGTAGCCGCCGGCGGACATCAGGCGCAGGCGGCGTGCCACGCGTTCGGCTTCCGGGCCTTTCTGCGCATTCCAGGCGAGGTAGAGACCTTCGATCCCCAGCACCACGGCCAGGAAGATCAGTGTCCCCATGATGTAGTAGAGGTAGTCCATGGCTTAGCCTTTCGTCGGCAGGGCTGGGGTAAAGATCTCGTCGGGCAGGACGACGCCGAAATTGCGCAGGCGTTCACCGAAGCGGGGGCGTACGCCGCTGGCGGTGAAGTAGCCTTGGACTGCGCCTTCATTGGACAGGCCGGTCTGCTTGAAGCAGATGATCTCCTGCAT
>NZ_JBFRDW010000755.1:0-2605 GCF_052113985.1 Pseudoduganella sp. RAF53_2
CGGTTTATGGAATACGATGACCAGCAACATTTCGTGCGAGAGCATGAAGCGTTCCGAATTGATCTAAGCCTATTATCCGTTGGGAAGTTGCCGGCGCCTCGCGTGGTGGCAGTCCGGGCGGCCGATCGTCGTGCATTCGTCGACTTCGCGCCTGTCGACGGCGCCGAGAGTTATACAGCCGTGGTCAATCCAGGCGGCAGGACTGTAAGCGGGACCGCAAGTTCGATTTTAATACCAGCGTTAACAAATGGAACGTCTTACTCAATCACCTTATTTGCTACACGCGGTGGTAAAAATGGTTTGGTCTCATCACAGGTAACTGTGAAACCACAAAGCATACCTGCATTGCCAACAAGCTTTGGCATTCAAGCTTGGGTTGAATTAGTGAGGGATGGGTTCGCAATCCGGTGGCGTAATCCGGTTGGTGGACAATATAAGTTGAACCTCGACAGTGGCTCACAATCTCTTTACGCTGGTCAGCACGATATAGACGGTGCTAAAGTAAATTATTCACAATTTCACTTTACTGGGCAGGAAATATTGACTGGTCATTTCATTTTGAATAACGCTGACGGAAGGTTTGTTCGGGACTACGCCCCATTTGTCATGGATTTGACAGGACTAATGCCGTTCGGCAGCGGTAGTGGTAACACGACTCCGCCTGGTAGGCCTCCATTGGCTAACCCTCTTCAACAACCTCGCCCCTGAAAGCGAAGTCTCGCACCGGAGACCAGCAGTGCGCTTTGGCTCGTTGGAGTTACTGCGACTGGTGCGATTTCGATTTAATGCCAAGCTTGCAGACCTCTGTGAGGAATGTTTTCTCAATTCGCAATCCTTGAGTAGGCGTTTGCGGGTTCTCAGCGGCGTAATGAAACGTCTTAGGGGCTCAAAGTTTCAAACGCTTCTCTACGTCGGTCCGCGCTACTGGTACCGCACGACCAAGTATTGGCCAATCAAGGTGCGATTGACACGCTTCTACACTATCGATTTTAGAGGACCTACATGAAACAAAAAGAAGACCGCAGACGCCTGTTACCAATCGACATTTCTCTTCCTGAGACCCTAGAAGTTGCCGGTGCAATGTTCGTTCGCCTTACGACGGCTACAGACCTGCGGTCTTTTTGGGAACTGCATAAATCACGCTTCTCGTTTGCGGCAAAAGGAATCGCGCTCACTAATGGGCAAACGTTCTTGCATGGGAGCGAATGGATCTTCGCGCGAACCAAAGCCGAACTTATTAAAGCCGTGACAAGATGGGACGAAATCGGAATTCAATGTATTTGGTATGACTGGGCTACAGCCGCGGCATCTGATCATGCAGGCTGGTTCCAGGATAGAGATCAATATCGAAATGAATGCTTGAAAAACCAGACTTGGAGCAGCCAAGATGAGCTGGAGTATCAAGCCGACTGTCTAACCCGGACGCCGGAGACTTATCGGGGCTGGTGGACGTTGCAAGTCGAATCGCAAGGCATTTCGGCTGATGACTGGCTGTCCGGCTCCGATGGTATCGAAGTCTTCGACAAGACATTGACGATTGACGAAGTGACGAGGCGAATGCAAGAGTTAGCTTATGAGTACTTCTATTGGGATGGTCACGACGTTGTGGTAATGGATGCCAATGAAGTGGATGATGAGATTCAGCATTTGTTGAGCGAAAAGTTTAGAGAAGACGGTTAAGGGGAGAGGCTCATCCATGGTTGATTTCGAGTTGGTGCTGATTTATCAGAACTGACCATCCCATGTACACAGTGGTTTAGCTCGTCATCTGTCGCTGGGGTCTTGGTTATTGGGCTTCCGCTGAATGAGTTCATGAAATGAAACGCTGCATTATGTCGGACTCTCAATAATCGTTTTGGTTGCTACCTGGCGCTAACATGGTGCTTCCATCTTTCTATACTCACAGGTCACCACGTCGATTGAGCACGTCGCCACTCGACGGTTGGGCCAACCCATCGCAAATGAATGGAGCCGAAGTGACCGCCTCGCTGGTCGGGTAGATACGGCAGCGGCGAGGGGATACCGGTCTCTGTGGGGCTAGGACTGAGATGACCGACACGCAGGCGAAGATAGTGCGTGGTCCGAATGACTGTCGAAGT
This sequence comes from Pseudoduganella sp. RAF53_2, assembly GCF_052113985.1. Lineage (NCBI taxonomy): Bacteria > Pseudomonadati > Pseudomonadota > Betaproteobacteria > Burkholderiales > Oxalobacteraceae > Pseudoduganella > Pseudoduganella sp. RAF53_2. The sequence goes on from NZ_JBFRDW010000755.1 coordinate 2,100, forward strand.
TATCAGAAGTGCTCTGATGATGAAAGGCTTCTTGATTTGCGAATCAGGGGCCAGCGGCTATTCCTTGCAACCCTCTAGTAAAGATATCCTCCCTTAAGCATATGCTATGGGAGGTAAGTTTCTTTGAGCATGTCAAATGCTTGATGGTACGCATTTGGTTATTCCCGCTGTTCTAACTCGCGGATACCAATCTGGAATAACCTGGCGATTCTCAATTGAGGATATGCATTCGCCCGCTACGCGGTCGGGCAACCAGGCGATAACGATGAGGCCCTGGCTGCCGGTCGGGCGTTGCGAAATTGGCGTTGGTCTCCGTGGTGGGGCGACATCACCGCAACGCCTAGTGCAGATCGCTCATGCCAGTGCCCAATGCGGCTTTCATAACTTCGAAGTGTGAAGAGCGTTGCTTGCGTGCGATGCCACCTTGATGGTCAGTAAGTCACGAGAAAATTGGATCAGCAGCTGAGAACCTAGAGTCGTGGCTACAACGCGTCGGAGTAGAGGCT
>NZ_JBFRDW010000756.1:0-2604 GCF_052113985.1 Pseudoduganella sp. RAF53_2
CCGGTCCATCGTCCAGCCCAACCAGGTCGAGCTGATAGGCGTCCGGCTGGCCGGACTGGCGGTTCCCTTCGCTGAACACATCGAGGGGACCGGTGACGTCCAGCATCTGGACGCCGGGGAAAACGAGAACGGAGATACGCATTTCAGACTCCAATCAGGCGGACAGCAGCTTGCCCGAGAACAGCGAGTAYAGGGTCCRCACGAACAGCACGGCAATGGCGACGGTCAGGAAGGCCAGGATGAGGCCAGCCAGCAGCATCAGCGGCATCGTGCCGTTAACGGWAGCATACTTCAGAGCGGCATTGGAGAGGGCGGCAAGTGGGAAACTGATACCCCACCAGGTCGGAGCGAACGGCACCGAAGGGCGGAACACGCGGGCACCGACCACCAGGGTCATGAACAGGCCGAACCAGAACAGCAGGGCGGAGAACACGTCTACCTGATGAGTAAAGTTGGTATAGGCGAGGAAGCCGACTTCGAAGGGAGCCATCATCACCAGCAGCGACGGAATCATACCGGCCGGCAGCGGATCGCCGTGCACCAGGCGGCTGAAGATCATGACGAAGAAGACCACAGCCACGATGGTGCCGATGGCCAGGGCGATCAGGTTGAGCTGGGGTGCCCAGGGCATGGGCATGGTGGCGCCGGTGACCACAATGTCGAGCGAAGCCACGCCGGGGATCAGCCAGGCCGGCACCACATTGGCAGCGGCCACTTTACCGCTCATCACACGCGACACCACGATATAGCTGAGCACCAGCGTAGCGATGGCGCCGACGCTCCACACGAATTGCTGCAGCGATTCGCTCCAGGGAGCAATCACGGCCGACAGCAGCAGGACGGCAATGGTCATGCTGCCGAAAAAGTTACTGGCGATGGGATGGTTGAACTCATCGCGTACGGCTTGCGTGTATTTGCCCCATTTGGCGAGATAGCCAAGCGCCATGGCGATAAAGGCCAGCACGGTGACAACGCTGATGCCCTGGGCGATAGCTTCGCTAACGCCAAATACGCCAGTGGCGGCGCGCCAGGCCAGCGTCAGGCCGGCCAGGCCCATGACGGCGGCGAACAGGTTGACGGGAAGGTTTTTCACCGAGCTGCCGCTGGCGGCGGCGGTGGCGCTGAGGTTTGCAGTTGACATGATATTGAGCTCCGGGATGTTCGTTATTGGCCGAAATCGGCGTTGAGTTCATTATCAGCCAGCCTCCATCTGACCGAAAGCGGCGCAGACCGTCACTTTCGGCCAAATCCGGCGCAATGCCAGCCTTGGCGGGATTTACGCTGGATCTGGCGGCCAAGTTGACCGGATAGCGGGGAAAATCGCGCTTTTTTGGGATGGGAACGCTATGTCCTGGATTTTATTAACGGTTGCCGGGCTGCTGGAGATTGCCTTTGCTTTCGGCATGAAATGGTCGGCCGGATTCACCCGGCCGCTGCCCGCCGTGTTCACTGCGGTGACGGGCATTGTGAGTATTTACTTGCTGTCGATGGCGCTGCGTACGCTGCCCGTCGGCACGGCGTACGCGGTGTGGACGGGCATTGGCGCGGTGGGCACGGCCATTGTGGGCGTGCTGTTCCTGGGCGATTCGGGATCGCCCGCGCGCCTGGCCTGTATCGGTGTGATTATCTGTGGCGTGATCGGACTGCGGATAGTGTCGGGCGAGGGCGCCTGAGTGCTCAGGCTTCTACGCCGCCGAAGCGCAGCATGATGGTGTTGGCCTGTTCGCGCTGGATATCGTTGTCCACGTCCACCGCCAGCAGGGCAGCGGGGCGGTCGGGCTTGTCGGTGTTGTCGACGTCGTCCGGCGTCAGCGAATCCATGATGTTTTGCACCGCGCTTTGGGTGGTGTCCAGCGGACGCGCGTCGTGCAGGTTCAGTTGCACGGCGGAGCCATGGAAGCCCGCGTCCAGCAGGGCCGAACGCGCGCCTTCAGCGTCGGCCACTTGTTTGAAATTGCGATAGATGGTGTCGGGCATGATCTCGTCTCCTTTGCAGACATTGTGCTGCAAAGGCCGGGTTCCCGGCGCGCGGCTCCCTCAGAAGCCGGTCAGCGCGGTTGCCGTATGCTCAACGACCGGCGTCCCGGCGAAGTAGGGACCCACCAGCGCACGCCAGGCCTGGAAATCATCGCTGCCGCGGAAGTCGACGGTGTGGTTTTCCAGCGTCTCCCAGCTGATCACCAGCAGGTAGGTGTCTGGACGCTCCATCACCCGTTCCAGCTTCATCGCCTTGCAGCCTTTCGCCCGCTGGAACAGTGGCACCGCTTCTTTTACCGCAGTCAGAAAAGCTTCGTGCGAGTCACTCTTGATGGTCAGTTCGGCGATTTCAGTAATCATGTTGGTTCCGTCGCGTGTCAAAAGTTCTATTTTGCACGAAGTCTCGCCGTGGCGCTGAGAGCCACGGCGAGAATGCCCGCTTAGAACCGATAGCGGGCCGTGAACTGGACTGCACGCGGCGCGCCGGGGATGTTGAGGAATTTGCTGGAGCCATGGCCGGCGACGATGTAGCTGCGGTCGAGCAGGTTGGTCAGATTGAGCTGGATGTCGTAGCGTGCGGTGCGGTAGTAGGCCATGGCATCGACAGTGGTGTAGCCGGGCAGGGTG
>NZ_JBFRDW010000757.1:0-2601 GCF_052113985.1 Pseudoduganella sp. RAF53_2
GCGTACTGGGTGCTGCTGCCATGCTACGCAATGATCCTGTTCTATGCCGTGAAAGGCCACAAGATGACGTCATGGAGATAGAATTAGCAGATCGTTATCTGCTGGAGTAGCGGGTGCCAAGGACCAACCGGCGTTTGCAGATCGCGCGGCTGGCGCGGTTGCTCGCTTTTTCTTTTATCGTGGTATCGCCTTCAAGCCAGGCGGTGACTACGCCATCGCTGCAAGTGCTGCATTGGTGGACTTCGGCCAGCGAGCGCCATGGCGCCAACGTGCTGGCTGCACGCCTGGCCGATGAAGGTGTCACGTGGCAGGATGCGGCCATTCCCGGTGGGGCGGGCCTCGGCGCCGGCAAGGTGCTGCGCAGCCGCGTGCTGGCGGGCGATGCGCCGGACGCCACGCAGATCATCGGCGTTTCCATCGGCGAGTGGGCCGAGCTGGGATTGCTGCTGGAGCTGGATAGCGTGGCGAATGCCGGCAACTGGAGCAATGTGCTGTTCCCCACCGTGCGCGATCTGGTTCAGCATCGCGGCCACGTGGTCGCTGCGCCGCTCGGTATCCATCGCATCAATACACTTTTCTACAATCGCAAACTGTTCGCACGCCTGAATCTCGTGCCGCCCGCGAGCTGGAAAGAATTCGAGCAGGCCGCTCACCGGCTGCGTGCAGCAGGCGTGGCGCCGCTGGTACAAAGCAGTGAGCCCTGGCAGGTTGCCACATTGTTTGAAAACCTCGTACTGGCTTCCGGCGGCCCGGAATTTTATCGCGAGCTGTTCGTGCGCCGCAGCCCGCAGGCAGCGAACGATCCGCGTCTTGCCGAGGCGCTGCTTCGCCTTCGCGCGATGAAGGCCTGGATGCTGAACCCGGCCGACGAGCAGCCATGGACCGAGGCTGCGAAACGTTTCGCACGCAGCGAGGCGGCCATGTTCGTCATGGGCGACTGGGCCAAGGCGGAGCTGAATGAAATGGGGCTGGCTACCGATGTCGAATTCGGCTGTGCAGCCATGCCGGGTACCGACAAGTACCATCTCTACAGCGTCGATACGCTGTCGATGTTCGTCAACGATTACGCCCACCAGCCCGCGCAGGAAAAGCTGGCCAAAGTCGCCGTAACGCAAGCCGCGCAGCTGCAATACCACGCCGCAAAGGGTTCGGTGCCGGTGCGCCGCGACGCTAATCCGGCCGCCATGGACAGCTGCGCGCGCTCATCCTGGCGCAGCTTTGCGCGCGGTGCATCCGCGCAGGCGCCCAGCCTCGTGCACCGCATGGCCGCCGACGAAGAAAGCCGCGATGCCATCATCGCCGAACTGCACCGCTACTACATGGACGACAGCGTCACGCCCGCCGACACGCAGCGCCGCCTCGGCGGCATTCTGCGCACGCTGAACATCCGCTCGCACAAATAAGGATCTGATCATGGCACGCAAGATACTCATTGTTGACGACGACCAGAAAACCCGCCTGCTGCTCAAGACTTATCTTGAAAAGAACCAGTACGAAGTGATTCTCGCCCACAACGGTGAGAGCTTCCTGGCCGAGCTGCACACACATGCCGAGCAGCTGTCGATGGTGATCCTGGATGTGATGCTGCCCGATACCGACGGCTTTGCGCTGTGCCGCATCGTGCGCAAGCGCTCCAATCTGCCGATCATCATGCTGACCGCCAGTTCCGATGAAACCGACCGTGTGGTGGGACTGGAGCTTGGTGCGGACGATTACATCGCGAAACCATACAGCCCGCGTGAACTGCTGGCGCGCATCAAGGCCATTCTGCGCCGCGCATCCAATGAGCCTGCGGCCTCGGTGCGTTCCTATCACTTCAACGGCTTCACGCTGGACCTGCTGGAGCGCACCGTGGTGGACAGCGAAGGCGCGCCGGTGCAACTGACGGGGCTGGACTTCCAGTTGCTGAAGTATTTCGTGGAACATCCGGGCACGATTCTGGATCGCAGCCTGCTGTGCGAAGAGACGCGCGGCCGCGATTCCGGCCCGCTGGACCGCTCGCTGGACGTGCAAATCAGCCGCCTGCGTCTGCGCCTGAACGACGACGGCAAGCAGCCCATGCTGATCAAGACCGTGCGCRGCGCGGGGTATGTGTTCTCGGCCACGGTCGATGTCACCCATGCGTAGATTCTGGCCGCAATCGCTGCTGGCCCGCTTGTCGCTCGTGATGGTGGCGGGGCTGCTGCTGGCGCAGATCGTGGCCAGCGTGATCTGGGCCACGCAGCTGCGCGCCAAGACGGAAGCGGACGTGAAGTCAGCCGCGCAGTATCTGGGGCAGGGCGCGGCCAGTTCGATCCGCTTCTTCAAAAGCCTGCCGCCCAGCTACCGCAGCCTGCTGATCCAGCAGTTCCGCGAAATGGGCGGCACACGCTTCTATGTCGCGCTGAATCGCGCTGAAGTGACGGTACGGGAAATCGCACCGCAGGCACTGGCACAAACGGCGCTGACTGCATTGGACGCGAGGCTGCGCAACGATCTGCCGGGCGAAACCAAGCCGCGCCTGGCCTTTGCCTGGCCAGATCAGCTGGTGGTGTCGCCGGACGGCATCCATGTCGGCGATCTGCCGGAAGCGTGGGTGCGCCACATCCTGCTGCTGAAGCC
>NZ_JBFRDW010000758.1:0-2588 GCF_052113985.1 Pseudoduganella sp. RAF53_2
GGTCGATATCGTCGGCACGGGCGGCGACGGCGCACATACATTCAATATCTCTTCCGCTTCGATGTTTGTGGTTGCTGCCGCCGGTGGGCGCGTGGCCAAGCATGGCGGACGTTCAGTTTCTTCTTCGTCGGGCAGCGCGGACCTGATCGAGTCGCTAGGCGCCAATATCAACCTGACGCCGGAGCAGATCGCGCAGTCGATCGCGCAGACAGGCATCGGCTTCATGTTCGCGCCGAACCATCATGCGGCGATGAAGCATGTGGCCCCGGTGCGCCGTGAGCTGGGCGTGCGCTCGATCTTCAATATTCTGGGTCCGCTGACCAATCCGGCAGGTGCGCCGAATATCCTGATGGGCGTGTTCCACCCTGACCTCGTGGGCATCCAGGTTCGTGTGCTGCAGCGCCTGGGCGCGCAGCATGCGCTGGTGGTGTGGGGCCGCGACAATATGGACGAGGTGTCGCTGGGTGCGGGCACCATGATCGGTGAGCTGGTCAACGGCGAGATCCGCGAGTACGAGATTCATCCGGAAGATTTCGGCATGCAGATGATTGCGAGCCGAAACCTGAAGGTGGCCAATGCGGTGGAATCCAAGGCGCGCGTGATGGAAGCGCTGCGCGGCGAGCCGGGTCCGGCGACCGATATCGTGGCGCTGAATGCCGGCACGGCGCTGTATGCCTGCGGTGTGGCTTCGTCGATCGAGGAAGGCTTGGCCAAGGCGCGTCTGGCCATTTCGACCGGAGCGGCACTGGCGAAGCTGGAGCAGTTCGTCAAAGTCACGCAAGCGCTGGGAGGCTGATCATGTTCGGCATCCACGACCTGGCTTTGTTTGTGGTGTCCGGCATTCTGTTGAATATCATGCCGGGGCCGGATTCGCTGCTCATCATGTCGCGCAGCGCTACGCACGGCTGGCGCGCGGGCTGCTCGGCGGCTTTAGGGATCGGCGCCGGGACCATGGTGCACGTTTGCGCGGCGGCGCTGGGCTTGTCCGCGCTGCTGGCGACGTCGGCGACTGCGTTCACAGCGGTGAAGTGGGTGGGCGCGGCCTATATCGTGTGGTGCGGCGTCGGCATGCTGCGCGCGAAGCTGCGCAACGATAGCGATGTGGCGCAGCCCGATGCAAATTCTGCGGCCGGCGCTGCTGACGAGCGCGCGGGCGGGTCGGACCTTGTGACCAATGCCGCGAGTGCTCGCCTGCCCTATCGCCGCATTTTCGCGCAAGGCTTCCTGACCAATGTCCTGAATCCAAAGGTGGCGCTGTTCTTCCTGGCCTTTGTGCCGCAATTCATTTCGGCGGATTCGCCGAACAAGGCGCTGGCTTTCGTCATCCTGGGCTGCATCTTCAACTTCAACGGCATGTTGTGGTGTAACGGCCTGGCGATCTTTACCGCCTTCGCCAGCGCAAAGCTGAAACTGAAGCCGCTGGTGTCGCTGTGGCTGAACCGCGTGACGGGCGGCCTGTTCCTGGCACTGGGCGTGCGCCTCGCGCTGTCCGAACAAAACTGAGAAGCATCATGCCTGACATCCTGAACAAGATCCTGGCCGTGAAGGCCGATGAAGTGGCTGCGGCCAGAAAGTACCGCAGCCTGGAAAGCCTGCGCGCTGACGTTGAAGGCGACAAGGCATTGCGCGCCGGCTTGCGCGGCTTTGAAGCCAAGCTGCGCAGCCATATCGAGGCCGGCAAGTCTGGCGTGATTGCGGAAGTGAAGAAAGCGTCGCCGTCCAAGGGCGTGCTGCGCGCAGACTTCCGTCCTGCGGACATCGCGGCAAGCTACGCGCTAGGCGGCGCGGCCTGCCTTTCCGTGCTGACCGATCAGCAATTCTTCCAGGGCGATACCGAATATCTGAAGCAGGCACGCGCGGCGTGCGATTTGCCCGTACTGCGCAAGGACTTCATGGTCGATATGTACCAGATCTATGAAGCTCGCCATATGGGCGCGGACTGCATTTTGCTGATCGTTGCTGCGCTAGACCACGGCCTGATGGCGGAGATGGAAGCCTGCGCGCACGAACTGGGCATGGATGTGCTGATTGAGTCGCACGACGGCGATGAGCTCACAGCTGCGCTGAAGTTGAAGAGCCGTTTGATCGGCATTAATAACCGTAACCTGCGCACGTTTGAGACTTCGCTGGATACGACCATTAATCTGCTGCCGCGCATTCCGAAAGAGCGCATGGTCATCACGGAGTCGGGCATTATGGGTCCGGCTGATGTGGAGCGTATGCGCCAGAATGAGGTGAATGCCTTCCTGGTGGGCGAGGCGTTCATGCGCGCGGATGATCCGGGCGCGGAATTGCGGAAGCTGTTCGGCTGAGCATGCGCGGCGGATCGGATGATCCGCCCTACGGCGGCGCCGCCCATGAGAAGATTCAGGCCGCGATGGCCGCGTCCGCGACTTCTACGCGGTCGCGGCCATTTTCTTTTGCCCGGTACAGGGCTGCATCGGCACGGGCCAGGACTCTGTCCAATGGCTCATCGCCAGGTGCCTGGCTGGCGAGACCGATACTGACCGTGCAGCAGGGCTGGGCCGCTTCAGCCAGCAGTGCCTGGATGCGCACGGCGGCTTGCTCGGCGCGCGCAAGCGTGGTGT
>NZ_JBFRDW010000759.1:0-2585 GCF_052113985.1 Pseudoduganella sp. RAF53_2
GAAATCGGGCTTTCCCCTCTGAAATCCGGTAAAATGTGACAGATTACCCTTGCATCGATTGTCACAAAAGGCGCTCGCCAGGGCGCTTTTTTGCTATAGCTCGTTTTGAATTTTAATGAATAACATTCGCAATTTCTCCATCATCGCCCACATTGACCACGGCAAGTCCACGCTGGCAGACCGCATTATCCAGCTGTGCGGCGGCTTGTCCGACCGCGAGATGGAAGCGCAGGTGCTCGACTCGATGGACCTGGAGCGTGAACGCGGCATCACCATCAAGGCCCAGACTGCAGCCCTGAAGTACAAGGCGCGCAACGGCGAAATCTACAATCTGAACCTGATCGATACCCCCGGCCACGTGGACTTTTCCTACGAGGTGAGCCGTTCGCTGTCCGCCTGCGAAGGCGCGCTGCTGGTGGTGGACGCCTCGCAAGGCGTGGAAGCCCAGACCGTGGCCAACTGCTACACCGCGCTCGACCTGGGCGTGGAAGTGGTGCCCGTGCTGAACAAGATCGACCTGCCGAACGCCGACCCGCCAACCGCCATCGCCGAAATCGAAGATGTGATCGGGATCGAGGCGCAGGATGCCGTGCATTGCTCGGCCAAGACCGGCCTCGGCGTGGAAGACGTGCTCGAATCGATCATCGCCAAGATCCCGCCGCCGAAGGGCGATCCGGAAGCGCCGCTGCAGGCCCTGATCATCGACTCCTGGTACGACGCCTACGTGGGCGTGGTGATGCTGGTGCGCGTGGTGAACGGCACCATGCGTCCGAAAGAAAAGATCCGCCTGATGGCCACCGACTCGGTGCAGCTGGTGGAAGACATCGGCATCTTCTCGCCGCGCTCCGTGTCCCTGCCGGCGCTGAGCGCAGGCCAGGTGGGCTTCGTTATCGCCGGTATCAAGGAACTGAAGGCCGCCCGCGTGGGCGATACCATCACTTCCGTGGCCAAGCCGGCTCCGGCACCGCTGCCGGGCTTCAAGGAAGTCCAGCCGCAGGTGTTTGCCGGCCTGTTCCCGGTGGAGGCCAACCAGTACGACGCACTGCGCGACTCGCTGGAAAAGCTGAAGCTGAACGACGCCGCGCTGCAGTACGAACCGGAAGTCTCGCAGGCGCTGGGCTTCGGCTTCCGCTGCGGTTTCCTGGGCCTGCTGCACATGGAAATCGTGCAGGAGCGTCTGGAACGCGAATTCGATATGGACCTGATCACCACGGCGCCGACCGTGGTGTACGAGGTCGAGCGCCGCGACGGCAGCGTGATCCACGTGGACAACCCGTCGCGCATGCCGGACCCAAGCCACATCAACGAAGTGCGCGAGCCGATCGTGACCGTGAACCTGTACATGCCGCAGGAGTATGTGGGTTCCGTGATCACCCTGTGTATCGCCAAGCGCGGTATCCAGATGGACATGAGCTATCACGGCCGCCAGGTCAAGCTGGTGTACGAGATCCCGATGGCCGAGATCGTGCTGGACTTCTTCGACAAGCTGAAGTCGACCTCGCGCGGCTACGCCTCGATGGATTACGAGTTCAAGGAAAACCGCGCCGCCGACGTGGTCAAGGTCGACATGCTGATCAACAGCGAAAAGGTCGATGCGCTGGCCATCATCGTGCACCGCGCCAACGCGCCATACCGCGGCCGCGCCGTGGCGGCCAAGATGCGCGAACTGATCCCGCGCCAGATGTTCGACGTGGCGATCCAGGCGGCGATCGGCTCCAACATCATCTCGCGTGAAAACGTGAAGGCGATGCGCAAGAACGTGCTGGCCAAGTGCTACGGCGGCGACATCACCCGTAAGAAGAAACTGCTGGAGAAGCAGAAAGCAGGTAAGAAGCGCATGAAGCAAGTGGGCTCTGTGGAGATCCCACAAGAGGCATTCCTGGCAATCCTTCAAGTGGAAGAGAAATGACACTGCAATCCATCCTGGGCAATTTCGCACTCATCCTGTTCGTCCTGATGGTGGTCACCGGTGTCATCTGGTGTCTCGATGTGTTTTACCTGGCCAAGCAGCGCCGCGCCGCAGCCGACAAGGCGCTGGCCGAGTTCGACTCGCGCCACGCCAAGCTGACCGCCGATGGCATCAAGACCGACCAGGGCGCGGCCAGCCGCACGCAGATCGAAGCGGCACTGCTGCGCCAGCCGACCTGGATCGAATACTCGGGTAGCTTTTTCCCGGTGATTGCCCTGGTGTTTTTCCTGCGCTCCTTCCTGTGGGAGCCGTTCAAGATTCCATCGTCCTCGATGGTGCCGACCTTGCTGGTGGGCGACCTCATCCTGGTCAACAAATACACTTACGGCATTCGTCTGCCGATCATCAACAAGAAGATCGTGCAGATCAACGACCCGCAGCGCGGCGATGTGATGGTGTTCAAATATCCGATGGATATGACCCAGGATTACATCAAGCGGGTGGTCGGAGTTCCCGGTGATAAAATCACCTATGAAAACAAGAAGTTAACGGTCAACGGCCAGCCAGTCAGCTACACCCCGCTCGACGACTATCTGGACGATGAAAGTCTTGTTTACAAAAAGCAATTCACCGAGAACCTGAACGGCGTGGCCCATCGCGTGCTTAACGATGAGCG
>NZ_JBFRDW010000760.1:0-2585 GCF_052113985.1 Pseudoduganella sp. RAF53_2
CAATCATCACCGGCCTGCCAAGCGATTCGACCGGTACCGAAACCGACGCGGGTACCTACGACCCGATCGGCCGCCGCTGGTACCTGGGCCTGCGCATTTCTTTGTAAGCCACAGCGCGTAAGTACAAACGGCGGGCTTCGTGCCCGCCGTTTTTTATGCCGCCAGCGGCAAATCCACCTCTTCCAGGCTGACGTGGCCGCGGAAACGGCCGCTCGTGACGGCAGGCCGGCTGGTTTCGATGGCGTCGGCAAAGAACACGGCGGGGTCGCCGTGCAGCTCCTCAACGTGCTGGCGCAGGCGCGGATAGTGCGCCAGCAGCAGTCCCGCGTGGCGTTCARCCCAGCGCACGGCGGCCACCAGACAGGCGTCCGCAATAGTGCGTTTATTGCCGTCCAGCCATTCACGGCCGCTCAACTGCGCATCCAGATGAGCGCACACGGCGGCCAGGCGCGCTTCACCCGACTGAAATTCCTCATGCAGCATATCCAGCAAACGCTCCAGCCGCGCGTGATCCACCGTGCCGGACTTGTAGCCCAGCAGATGGCGGCGCTGCGAAGCGATGTGGCGCAGAATGCCGCGGCAGTCGCGCATCACGCGTCCGCCCGTTTGCAGCATGGGGCTATGCTGGCCGGGCAATTCAAGCCGCAGCAAGCGATAAGGGCGGCACAGCCATTCGAGGGCGACAATCGTGCCGAAGGCGCAGCCGTGCGGCGCGCCGTAATACAGAATCGGTTCCATGGTATTGCCTCTTTTTCGTAAATTAGGAGGGAATACCAGTCACTTTACTGGTTAAATAGGGCAAAATTGCCCCTCATTGCATGAGATCATTGCAATATGTCCAAACCAGCCATAAAAGCCCTGACCATTCTGGAGATGCTTCAAAGCCAGCGGCAGATCTCGGGCGCCGACATGTCCGAACGGCTCGGCATCGATCGCCGCAGTTTGCGCCGCTATATCTCCATGCTGGAGGAATTGGGGATTCCGATCACTTCGGAACGGGGACGCTACGGCGGCTACATGCTGGTGCCCGGCTTCAAACTGCCGCCGCTGATGTTCACCAATGAGGAAGCGAGCGCCGTCGCGTTGGGCTTGCTGGCGGTGCGCTCGCTGCGCCTGGCCGACACGGCGCCCGCCGTGGCCAGCGCCCAATCCAAGTTGGAACGCGTGATGCCTCCGTCCCTGCAAGGCAGCGTGCAAGCCCTGCGTGAAACCGCCGTGCTGGACGTACCGGATGCGCGCTGGACCTTCACCCAGCCGCATGGCCCCGCTCTCACCGGCGAGCTGACGGCGCTGGCGATGGCGGCCCAGACCCAGCACCGCGTCAGCTTCGAATACCGGCCGCCGGAAGGCGTGCCGATGCGGCGCGAGTTCGATCCCTACGGCCTGGTGTTCAGCCACACGCGCTGGTATGCGGTGGGCCTGTGCCGCCTGCGTCTGGCGATCCGCTCCTTCCGCCTTGACCGCATCGCCGAAGTGCGCGAAACGGGCCACAGCTTCGAGAAGCCGGAAAACTTCGACACCGCCGCCCACCTGCAGCACGCCCTGGCCACCCTGCCGCGCGGCCTGCCCGCCCACGTCCTGTTGCATACCGACCTCGACAGCGCCACCCGTGAACTGGGCCGCTACGTCGGCCCGCTGGTGCCGACGCCGGCCGGCATCCAGCTGCACACGACCACCACCAGCCACACCTGGTTCGCCCGCATGCTGGCCTCCCTCACCTTCGACTTCACCATCCAGGGCCCGGACGCACTGCGCGACGCCCTGCGCACCGAATCCACCCGCCTGGCCAGGCTGGCGCAGTCCTGAAATGCCCCGGCCAAAATCAGCTGCCTGCCACGCGTAGCAGGCACTAGTCCTTGCTGTGAGAAAAAAAAAGCGCCCCGCGGGGCGCTTCTTTGTTCGCTGAAGCGAAGGATTACTTGGCGTTCATCAGGGCCACGGTGGTGTCCAGCATGCGGTTGCTGAAGCCCCATTCGTTGTCGTACCAGGACGAAACCTTCACCAGTTTGCCGGACACCTTGGTCAGGGTCGCGTCAAAGTTGGAGGAAGCCGGGTTGTGGTTGAAGTCCACGGACACCAGCGGCTCGGTGTTGTAGGTCAGGATGCCTTTCAGCGCGCCTTCCGATGCTTCCTTCATGATCTTGTTGATTTCTTCAACAGTGGTGTCGCGCTTGGCGATGAAGGACAGGTCAACGATGGACACGTTGATGGTCGGAACGCGGATGGCGTAGCCGTCCAGCTTGCCGTTCAGTTCCGGCARCACCAGGCCCACCGCGGCAGCAGCGCCGGTCTTGGTCGGGATCATGGACTGGGTAGCGGAACGTGCGCGGCGCAGGTCTTCGTGCATCACGTCGGTCAGCACCTGGTCGTTGGTGTAAGCGTGCACGGTGGTCATCAGACCGTTTTCCAGGCCGATGGCGTCGTTCAGYGGCTTGACCAGCGGGGCCAGGCAGTTGGTGGTGCASGAAGCGTTCGAGATSACGGTGTCCGWCGMYTTCAGCACRYYGTGGTTCACGCCGWACACGATGGTSGCGTCCACATCCTTGCCGCCCGGTGCGGAGATGATCACTTTCTTGGCGCCGCCT
>NZ_JBFRDW010000761.1:0-2577 GCF_052113985.1 Pseudoduganella sp. RAF53_2
CCCGCGTTTCAACGATCGTGTGCTCGCGATCGGCGGACCAGTGCCGACCGTCGTAGCGCAGGCGCAGAGCAATGACGCCAAGCTGCTTACCCCACAGGCCAGCCATCACGGTCGGCACACCATTTACCGTGCCACGCACCTTGTCCACGCCCGGCAGGTTGAATTGCGGGGACTTGCTGGCCGCGTTCGGGAAGACTTCATGGGCATGGCCAATCAGCATGGCGTCGATGCCCGGCACCTGGGCCAGATGCCAGCTGCCGTTCTCCATGGCAGGCGAATACAGCGCCCCGTCAAGCCCCGCATGCGCAATCGCGACCACCAGCTCTGCGCCCTGCGCCCGCATTTCCGGGATGTAGCGCTCCGCCGCTTCGCGCCAGCCTTCCATGCGGACCTTACCTTCCAGCCAGCGTTTATCCCAGCCCATGATGGCCGGTGTCGTAAAGCCGATGATGCCGACCTTCACACTCGCCTGCACCGGTTTGCCATCCGGCCCGGTCGCCGTAATGCGCTTGTCGAAAATGCGGTACGGGGCGAACAGCGGCTTGCCGGTCTTGAGGCTGATGACGTTGGACAGCACGATGGGGAACGCCGCGCCGGCGCAAGCCTGGGTGCGCGGGGCGATGCCCTCTACGTCAAAGCGGCTGCCCGTGACTTGTTGCAGGTAATCCAGTCCGTAATCGAAATCGTGGTTGCCCACCGAGCCGCCTTCCACGCCCAGCGCATTCATGGCTTTGTAGATCGCCGGCGTTTGCGAGCAGGACACTGGCGCAACCAATGCCTGGTAATCGGCCAGCGCCGTGCCCTGGATGGTGTCGCCGTTATCGAGCAGCAGCGTATTCGCAAACTCGGTGCGGGCCTGCCGGATCAGCGTGGCCGTCCGCTCAAAGCCCAGCGTCGCGTCGGGCGCCAGCTTGTAGTAATCGTAGCTCAGTACGTTCGCGTGCAAATCCGTCGTTTCGAGCATCGCCAAAGTGGTGTGAGAACCGGCAGGCACCGTGCCGCAACCGGCCAGAGCGGCGCACATAAAAACGAAAGCAGGAACGCGCATATTGAGTCTATCGGAATGAAATTCACACATCATAACTGTTTGAGGCTTTTTACAACGGCCTTGCAATTTTGAAAAGCCTTTCTATGCTTCACTGTAGCTCAGCCATAAGTTGCACCGGAATAGGTAGTCTTTTGCAAAAAAGATACGTTACAAAACTTCAAGAAATGCGTAAAAAAGCCAAGCGTATGATCAGCCTCAATCCGCAACACATAGTTACCTTACAAGGAAAATTCCATGCAAACCTTACGCCGTACAGCAGTCGCCATGGGCCTATGGTTGACTGTAACGCTCGCACACGCCGCCCCTAATCTGGTATTGGACGGGGACTTCGAATCAAGCTTCGCCCTGCACTGGCAAGACTCGGGGCAATTCACGGTCGGCGCGGACCAGACCGGCTCGCCAGCCGCACACACGACAAACGTGTATGAAGATCTCAGCGTTCCCGGCGTGACCCCCATCGGCATTCTTTCCCAGAACATTTCCGGGTTGACGATCGGCCATAAGTACACGCTCAGCTTCGAGATTCAGCGCGCCTCCTCGACAGGCGCCGACATCGTCGACAACGAAGCTTTCGTGAAATTCGGTGGACTGACCATCTGGGATGAGAATGACGTAACGTTGGACTGGGTGACCAAAACCTTCGTCGATCTCGTAGCGACCGGCACCTCCATGCTCCTGGAATTCGGCAATACCGGCAGCGATCCCATTTTTGGCAATCAGCTCGACAATATCTCCCTGGTCGAGCAAGCTTCGACTGGTCCTAACGATCCGCCGCCCAGCGTTCCCGAACCGGGCACTCTCGCCTTGCTGGCGGGCGGCCTGGGTCTGCTGGGCGCTTCGCGCCGACGCGTTCTGCGCGCCTGAACTTCTCCCTTTTTCCTACCCAACTGATCTTGCCGTGCGATGGCGCCGACGCGCCATCCACAGCTGAGAGGAGGCAGCATGTCTGATCCGTATATCGGTGAAATCCGCATGACCGGCTTCAATTTTGCGCCGCAGGGCTGGGCACTGTGCAATGGGCAGCTCCTGGCTATCAGCCAGAACCAGGCCCTGTTTGCAATTCTGGGCACCACCTACGGCGGCAATGGCCAGACCACCTTTGCCCTGCCTGATTTGCAGGGCCGCGTGCCGGTGCACGTCGGCGCCGGGTTCAACCTGGGCCAGGTCGCCGGCGAAACAGCGCATACCCTGATTCAGCCGGAACTGCCGGGCCATACCCACAATGTGATGGCGTCGACAGCCGCGACCCACGCGTCCGATCCAACCGGACGTGCATTCGGCAACGTGCAGCCCGGCGACCTGAACCTGTTCCGGGTGCAGGACAATTCGGCCACCATGGATGGCCCGACGGTCGGTCCGGCCGGCGGTTCACAGCCGCACGAAAACATGCAGCCTTATACGGTGGTGAATTTCGTCATCGCCCTGGAAGGCATCTTCCCGCCCCATAACTGAGCCGCGCGCAAAGGGAGAACAATATGGATCCATTCCTCGGTGAAATTCGACTTTTCTGTGGCAACTTCGCGCCGCGC
>NZ_JBFRDW010000762.1:0-2569 GCF_052113985.1 Pseudoduganella sp. RAF53_2
TTGCTACCTCATGTGCTTCGGTATAAGCCTTGTCGGCATTTCCTTCCTATGGCGACTAGCGACAAATCCATATGCGCTATTTCTTCAGCATGTCGATCTTGTGAGCCAGTTTGATCATCCCAGCGTGGATGCGCTGAACCAATGCAGAAAGAATGCGCTGCAATACGTTCTTACTCATTACAAATATCAGCGCTTGGGATATGAGAGACGCGCTGGAATGATTGCGGGCGCAATAGAAAAAGTTGGCCTGCTGCCGGCGCTGGCTGGGCTCATTATTCTGCTATCAAATTTATCCAAGGCTGGAGTTACGATTGGATTGTCAGATTTCATAGGCCCAGTGCTGCTGTCTTTCTATGGTATTGGAGTGCTCTCTGCGCATATGACACATCGCATGGACAGGGTCATTGCACTTCTTGAGTACAGCCTGCAACTAAAGAAATAAAATTTAAGCAGTGTATGGAAACTCAATTTCAGAAACTGGTTGCGGAGGCATTGGCCTTACCTGAGGCCTTACGAGCGACTGTCGCGGTGGTACCATGTTCCTGCCAATAACCAAAAGAGGAGCAAGAATGCCCACCGTCGATCCGCGCATTGACGAATACATTGCCAAGTCCGGCGAATTCGCGCAGCCTATTCTGAGCCATCTGCGGGCGGTGATTCATGAGGCGTGTCCGGATGTGGAGGAGACCATCAAGTGGAGCATGCCGTTCTTTTTGTATAACGGGATGTTGTGCAATATGGCGGCGTTCAAGCAGCATTGTGCGTTTGGGTTCTGGAAGGGCGAGCTGCTGCTGGCGGAGGCGGACGATAAGGGCAAGGAGGCGATGGGCCAGTTTGGACGCCTCGCGTCGGTGAAGGACCTGCCGGCGAAGAAAACCCTGGCGAGCTATATCAAGCGCGCGATGGTGCTGAATAACGAGGGTGTAAAGGCGCCGTCGCGGGAAAAGAAGGCGCCGCGTCCGCTGGATGTGCCGGACTACTTCAGCAAAGCGTTGAAGGCACAGCCCGCAGCGAAGAAGCATTTCGAAGCCTTCTCCACCAGCGCCAAGCGCGAATACGTGGAATGGCTGGAGGAAGCGAAAACCGAAGCGACCCGCCTGCGCCGCATGGACCAGGCCATCGAATGGATCGCTGAAGGCAAGCAGCGCAACTGGAAATACCAGAACTGCTAATTGCGGCGCAGCTTCTGCAGCCAGCTGTCCCAGGTCTCCAGCTGAATGAAGGGTTCGAAGGACATCTCGAACGCCTGGCGCTCCACCGCATCCACTGCGCGTCCGCCGATCACGACATAGTTCACGTTGATGTCGCGCGCGGCCTCCACCTGCAGCGGCAGGCGCGGCCCGGGGAACGAGTTATACGCGGGATGTCCCTGCTCCACGCGGTCGCGGATGCGATGCGCCATGGCGCGGAATTGCGGATACTGGCGCACGATATAGCCCAGCCGCGACGAAATCTGCGCCCGCGCTTCGTCCAGATGGAAGGCCGTGCCCTTGATTTCGACCAGCGTCACGTCCATGCGCGAGCGTCCGGAGAATAGGGCAAAGTCCACGAAGCCGCTATCGACAGGGAACTGGCTGAAGGCAATGTACTCCTCCTCCGGCTGCGCATACAGCTCCGCGATCAGCGACAAATCCTGCGCAATCAGGTGATGCATCTCCAGCGCCGTCGCGCCTTCCTCGATCAATGAACGCAGCTGCTCCACGGGTATGCGCTGGCGCAGGATCTCATTGCGCCGGTTGAGCACCGCCACGCTCTCCTGCTGCGGCCTGTCGATATAAGGATTGATCTGCACGCGCAGCTTGTCGATCTGTGCCGCGAGGCGTGGATCATCCAGCGTGTGATGCTCCAGCGCGATCTCCGCGCAGCCCAGCAGGGCGGCAGCATCGGCGGTGCACAGCTTCTGCCAGTTCGGCAGGCCATCCACCTCCGTCACCAGCGCAAACGTGGCCTCGCTGAGATGATTGGCTTCGTAGTGTTCAACGATGCGGGCCGATTGGTCGATATGGCCCGCATCGATCAGATGATGACGCAGCGATTCAATCGAATTCGCCACCGAAGAACCGGTGTTCCTGTCACCCAGGTCGGTGAGCAGGGCGGACACGCGGTCCGTATGGAAAAGGCGCACGCGGCAAATCGAGTCGTGCACCGAATCCCGGTGCGCCTGGTAGCGAAAGATGAAATCGCTGATCTTCATCGTGGCATGACGAGCACCTGTAGTCCGGATGGGGTAGCAGGCGCGTGATAGATACGCTGCGTGGCCTTCTGGAAGTCCTCCGGCTTGGCCTGCGGGATGCTGACAAACGTCTGAGGATTCAGATCGATCAGCGGGAACCAGGAGCTCTGCACCTGCACCATGATGCGATGGCCGCGGCGGAAGGTGTGGTTCACGTCGCCCAGGTGATAGCTGATGGTTTCCACTTTGCCCGGCGTGAAGGGTTCCGGCTTCTCGAGGCTGTTGCGGAACTTGCCGCGGATCGGATTGCCGCGCACCAGCTGCTGATAGCCGCCCAGTTTCAGCGAAGGCGGTGGCGTATCGCTCGGACGCGTACCGTCGCCGCCGGCCGAAGGC
>NZ_JBFRDW010000763.1:0-2565 GCF_052113985.1 Pseudoduganella sp. RAF53_2
CTCGTAGGTACGTCCCCAGCGGTCGTCACGCACCACAGCGATGGTCGGACCAAAGATCCAGGCGATGCCGGTTGCGCGTACCGCCTTGCCGGTGGCTGCGCCGATTTCTTCTGCCAGTTTCGGATCGCGCGCCGCACCGAGGCCGATGTTATGCGGGAACAGCGTGGCGCCATAGATATTGCTGTTGCCGTGGATCGCGTCGATCCCCCAGATGACTGGCACCTTCACCGCCATATCAGTCGACATGGAGGCCTGGTGGTAGGCCTCCGCCAGGTCCAGCCAGTCCTTCGCGCTGGCGTGCTTGTTCCCTTTCGGCCAGCTGCCACCGCCGTTCAGCACGGAGCCGAGGTAGTAGCGCTTCACATCGTCAGGCGTGGTGGTCTTGATTTCCGGCTGCGTCATCTGGCCGATTTTCTGCTCAAGCGTCATTTTGCTCACGATTTCCTGCACGCGCTTCTCCAGCGCGTCGTCCTTCGCAATGGCGCTCTTGATATGCGGCCAGTCCTTCAGCGGGGCGGCAACGGCGGGAAGTGCGAGCGCTACGGCCAGCGCCAGGGTCAGTCTCTTCATTCTTATTTCTCCGATTTCAGGAAGGCGCGATACCACTTGCCACTGTCTTTCAGGCGGCGCTCCTGGGTTGCGTATTCAATGTGTACAAGGCCAAAGCGGCGCAGATAGCCCTCGGCCCATTCGAAATTGTCCACCAGGCTCCAGGCGAAATAGCCTTTCACCGGCACGCCTGCTGCAATGGCGGCCTTCAGCGCGTCCAGGTGGCGCATCAGGTAATGGCGGCGCTGCACGTCATGCACTTCGCCATTCGCTTCGACGGTGTCGTCGTAGCAGGAGCCATTCTCGGTGATGTAGATATCGCCGGGCTGGTAGTCCTGCTGGATGCGCACCAGCAGCTCGGTCAATCCCTCCGGCGCGACTTCCCAGCCCATGGCCGTGATATCCGAACCGCGAGGCGGCAGCACGCGTGCATCCAGCGGCTCGTGGCCCAGTGCGTTCGCGATAGTCTCGGGGAAGTAGTAATTCACACCGAGGAAATCAGTCTTGACGGACATGGCTTCCAGATCGCCTGGTCGCACGTCCGGTGCGGAAGCGCGCAGGCGCTCCATCGTCTCGGCCGGGTAGCCCTTGCCGAACAGCGGATCGAGGAACCAGCGATAGCGCAAGCCGTCGTGGCGCTCCATCGCAGCCCAGTCTTCCGCACTCGCACTGGCCGGACGCACCGGATGAAGGCTTAGCGAAATACCGACGCGCGCATCCGGGACGTTGGCGCGGATCAGAGGCACGGCTTTTCCATGCGAGAGAAGCACGTGGTGGCAGACCTGCAGCGCCGCATGCAGATCATGCTTGCCCGGCGCATGCACGCCCTCGAAGTTGCCGAGGATGGAGGTACACCATGGCTCGTTGTGCGTGATCCAGTTCGTCACCCGGTCGCCGAGGCGGCGCGACATGACGTCGGCGAACTCCAGGAAGCGGTCCACCGTCTCGCGTGACTCCCAGCCGCCGCGGTCCTGCAGATACTGCGGCAAGTCCCAGTGATACAGCGTGGCCCATGGGTCCAGGCCGCGTTCCAGCATGCCGTCCACCAGGCCCGAATAGAAATCGAGGCCCTTCTCATTCACTTTGCCCGCTTCGTTGATGATGCGCGGCCAGGCAATCGAGAAGCGGTAGGCATTCAAGCCCATATCCTGTGCGATCGCGAAGTCCTGCGGCCAGCGATGGTAGTGATCGCAGGCGACTGCGCCGCTGGAGCCATCGCGCACCTTGCCTGGCGTGGCGGCGAACCGGTCCCAGATGGATTCAACGCGCCCATCTTCGGAGCCTGCGCCTTCGATCTGGTAGGAGGAAGTAGCGCAGCCCCACAGGAAGTCCGTGGCAAAGTCGCTGCGCTTGGGCGCCTGGGGTTCGGTGCGGTCAGTAGTCGTCATGGTCAAAGTATGGAAAGGTTTCCAAGTTTAATTCAAAAAAAGCGGCCCGCCCCACGGGAGGCCGCTCATTTCATGAAGCTTTACGTTTTACGGCCGTGCTGGCGGCCTTTGCCAGCGATGCGCGCAGTGTCACGGTGACGGGGAAGCTGCGCGTTACCGGCCGCCTCAGGTCATAGCATTGATTCAACAACGCGCTGAGTCCATTCATCGTCATCTCGCGCCAGGGCATGTGCACCGACGTCAGGCGCGGGGCAGAGAACTCGGCGCTTGGCGTATCGTCATAGCCAATCACGGACAGATCATGCGGTACGCGAATGCCCGCCTCCTGGAAATAGGACAGCGCGCCGACCGCCATTTCATCGTTGGCGCAGAACAGCGCGCTGCAGCGATGGCCGGATTCGACCAGCTCTTTGGCCGCAGCCCAGCCGCCAGCTGGCGAGAAGTCGCTCTCGGCCACCCACATCTTGCCGGTATCGATGCCGTTCTGCTGCAATTCATCCATGAAGCCGTTGATACGGGCCACGCTGTCGGCGAGTCGCGAAGGACCTGCAATCACGGCGATGTCGCGATGCTTATGGTCCAGCAGCGCACGTGCGGCAAGGCGGCCGCCCAGTGCGTGGTCCACGGT
>NZ_JBFRDW010000764.1:0-2557 GCF_052113985.1 Pseudoduganella sp. RAF53_2
CAAACGTCCGGTGGCGGCTGATCCCGCCATCGCGGGGCTGGTCGCTGACGAGCATGCGGCTGCCGTGAAGTACGTGAAGACGCCGATTGGCAGCACCGACTTCCGCATGTCCACCTATTTTGCGGACGTGGGCGACGTGAGCGCGATTGACGTGGTGAATCAGGCGCAGGCCGATTATCTGTCGCGCTACGTGAAGAATAATTTGCCGCAGTATGCAGCGCTGCCGGTGCTTTCAGTCTCCGCGCCGTTCAAATCCGGCGCGRCCGGTCCCGCCGATTACACGGACGTGTCGCCGGGCGCGATCGCCTTGAACAACGCGGCCGACCTGTATCTCTATCCGAACACGCTGTATGGCGTAAAAGTGAATGGCGCCCAGCTGAAAGCCTGGCTGGAACGCGCAGCGCAGCGCTACAATACGATCGATCCTGCGCGCACGACGGCGCAGGAACTGGTCAACACGGCTTTCGCGGGATTCAATCTCGACCTGCTCACCTCCGACGAAGTGCGCTACGAGATCGATGTATCGCAAGCGCCGGGCCAGCGCGTCAAATCGCTGGAGTATCGTGGCGTGCCGGTGGGCGACGCGCAGGAATTCCTTATCGCGACCAATAACTTCCGCGGCAGCGGCGGCGGCGGCTTCCCCGTTGCCCAAGTCATCCTGGCCGCGCCGGACACCAATCGCGATATCCTCATCGCCTACGTGCAAAAGACCAAGGCGCTGACGCGCAGCGCCAACGGCTTTTCACGCAGCTGGCGCTTCACGCCGCTGAATGCAAAAGGTCCGGTCATATTCCACTCGGCGCCGGGCAAGCTGCCGCTGGCGGCAGGCCTGCCCGTGACCGAGTTCCAGGCCGACGATGGTAAAGGCTACGCGATCTACCGCCTGGCGCTTTAATGCACCTTGGGTTTGTCCTGCTGCACGAGAATGAATGGACTGATGACTGTCGCCCACAGCGCGGCATCTGAATCGATCCAGCTCTGGCACTGCTGGTCGGAGACCTTGGCGACCATGCCTTGCTCCATCCACTTGGTGATGTTGGCCTTGTCGTCGTGGGCGATGCGTACGGCCACTTCCACCAGATCCAGTTCGTTCGCAACCCAGATCACATTCCCCTGGGCGAAATGCTTGAGCAACTCGCTCCATGGGAGGCGGGCGGTTTCGCGGTTCACTTTGTCGCGGAGTTCGGCGTCTTTTTCGGGCTTAAGCTGCATGGTCAATCTCTTGAATCGGTTAAATCGGCTCGACGCGGGGCGCCGGCGAACCCTCCCATGTTAACCGATAGGCCTGGCCTTTGCGAACATTGCCCACCAGTGCGGGGCGGAAGCAGCCAAGGTTGGTGCCGCCGTCGCGGCGCACGCTGGGGTAGATGATGCCCATGGAACCCGCGTCCAGCAGGCGCGCGGCCAGGCGCTGGGAAGCGATGTAGCTCTCCGGATCGAGGCAGGGCGCAAATTCCGCCAATCCGCGGATATCATGAAACTCGGCAGAGAAGTCGGCCAGCATGGCCTGATAGCTGACGCTGTCGTCGAAGCGGTCGATTTCGGCGTATTCCACGGTCTTATGAAAGATGACTTCGGCCAGCGCTGTTTCCGCATCGAAGGCGCAATACCAGGCGCCGCGCTGGCCGTCGTTGAAGCGGCTGCCCTCAGGACGGGCGTAGGTAAAGGCGGCGTTGATGCTGCGGTAGTTCGGCACATAGAACACCAGCTCTTCGATGCCGATACCGGATGCGCCGCCATGTTCGGCCAGCAGGCGCGCGTTGGTCGCGTTATCGAGATCGAACAGGTCACGCAGTTCGTCGTCGTTATCGGCCAGCGCCGAAAGGACGGAATCTTCCTTGTCCACGAAACGGGACGGAATCAGGCGGCAGGTATCGAATTGGCGCAGCAGGCGCAGCGGCGGTAAGGGCGTCAATTACAGGCCTCCACGGCGCGCATCGAGCAGCTGGCGCACGGTCTGCATGGAGAGCATACCGCCGGCCAGCATAAAGGCCAGCGGCGTGCGGCCGCTGAAAATCACATTGCGGTTCGCCAGGCTGATCCATTCATCGGCGAGCTTGTCGCCGTAGATAATGTGCAGCGACTTGTAGATGCCGAGCAGGTAGGAAATACGCGTGATACGGTCGACTTCCAGCACGCGGTCGGGATTCTTTTTCCATTCGTAGAAGGTGCTGCTGGACAGGCCTCCCAGCAGTTCGCGCGCATCTTCGTCGCGCAGTTTCCAGGCCGCGGCCAGTTTGAAAAAGCCCTTCAGCGCGGCGTGCGACAGGCGCTCGCGTTCTTCCTTGTGGCTGAGATCCACCGGCATGGCGGGCTGGTAATTGCTCTTGGGGTAGGCGTAGGCGGAATTCATCATATCCTCCGTTTATGGATTAGTTATACTCCGATTCCGTGCAATATACAAGTCTTTCCGCTTTGCGCTTCCTCAATGATGCCCGTCGCTGGCGCTGACAATATTGCGAAATGGCATTTTCGGGAGGGTTTGCGATGGAGCAACTTTTGCCATGGGTGGAAGCGGAGTTGAAGCAGTTTCGGCGAAAAAGCGCGGAGTTTGCAG
>NZ_JBFRDW010000765.1:0-2544 GCF_052113985.1 Pseudoduganella sp. RAF53_2
ACGTACATGCCATCGATGCGATCGTGGTTGGGCAGCAGACCAAGCGCGTGGCCGCCGTAGGAATGGCCGACCATGAACAGCGGCGTTTTTCCGTCAGCGAGGGAATCGACCACCGCGCTCAGATCAAGGTGCGCCCAGTCGAGGAAGCTGGCTTCGAAGCCACGCAGGCTGGCCGGGGCCGACTTGCCCACGCCGCGATAGTCGAAGGTCAGCACCGAGTAGCCGCGCGCCGAGGCGAATTCGGCGAAGCGGCGGTAGAAGCCTTGCGGCACACCCGTGGCGCCGGCCACGATCAGGCGCGCGCGTTCGATGCCGATGGCGGGGTAGCTGGTGGCCGCCAGCGCATAGCCGTCGGCGGCCGGAATGATGAAGCGCTGCGGGCGTTCGCCCGGTGGCATCTGGCTCATGGCTTCCTCTCCACTTTCAGCATTGGCATCAGGGCGTCCATGGCCTGCACCATGGGCGCGGTGTCGTTGGCGACGCGCGCTTGCAGCAGGCCGCCTCGTAAGCGGCGATACACAGGGCGGCAATGGCGGCGGCGCGCGGCGGCGCGTGGCCGGCTTCGACCAGCACGTCGGCGATGCGGGCGCGCAGGGTGGCGAAGCCGTCGGCCAGGGCGGCGCGCAGTTCGACGTCGGCGGCCGTCGATTCCAGCGCTACAGCGGCCAGCGGGCAACCCAGCTCGAATTCGGAATCGTCCAGGCCGCGCATGGCGCGCAGAATCCAGGCTTGCAGCGCGGCGATCAGGTCCGGCTCGCGGGCCACATAAGTCTCCAGCTTGTGGCACAGGTAGCTGATGGTCGCTTCGATGGCGGCCACAGCCAGCGCATCTTTGCCGCCGGGAAAGTGATGGTAGAGCACGCCTTTCGGCGCCTTGGCCACGGCCAGGATCTCGCTCAAGCCGGCGCCGTGCAGGCCGCGATGCTGGAGTGTGGTGACCATGGCGGTGATCAGACGCTCGCGGGTGGTGGGGGTTGTCGTCTCCATGCCATGAATTCTATAGACCGGTCGGTCCAGTAGCAAGGATAGCGCGCCGAGGAGGTCTTCTAATTTTCAAACCCGAGGCAGAGACAGGTGGCAGGCACGTCGTGCCTGCCACCAGGTTTTGCTGTGGGTTTAAAGCTCGCGTTCCTGGCGGAATTTGGCCCAGGCTTTTTCGACATCCTGCGGGAACGGGTCCCATTTCGGGTCGAAGGTCGCTTCAGCGATGCCGTCACCTGTATGGGTGCGGCTGTTGTAGGAGTAGGACGCCGTGAAGCCGCTTGCGGCAGCCAGACGGCTGTCGGTTGGCTCCGTCGCCGTACCCAGCTCGCCGCGGTTGACCAGATCGCCCAGCGGCAACGGCGCCGAGCGTGCGTCCAGCGTCAGCAGGTAGCTGGACAGGCCCTGCTCCCGCAGCGCCCGGCTGGCGGCCGCATCCTCGGTCCGCAGGAAAATGGCGCCGAACAGGTGCTGGCCGCCGTTGGCCGTGCCGTACAGCGCCAGCGGCGGACGGCCCGCCTTGGGCGGCAGGTCCAGCGCGCCAAACGCCGCCGCGCGGTCGGCCGGCCTGGCTAGCCAGCGCAGGGTGATATTCCGTTTGGCCAGGCGCTGGCCGTAGCGGGTTTCGATGAACTGCTCCAGCGCCTCGCTGCCCGCGCGCTGCCAGCTGCGATCGGCCTGGGTGCGGGTGTATTCGCGCAGATAGAGGCGGTGCACTACGTGGTGAAACACATCGCTGGCATTCACGCGCGGGAATTTATTGATGGCCAGCTCCAGCGCACGGGCGATGGCGTCGCGGTTCTTCAGCTTGCTGCGCGGCTGATTGAGTTGAGCGTACAGGGCCGAAATTTCCGTCTCCAGCCACAAATAACCTTCGCGAGTGATGCCTTCCAACAACACTTCCTTGATCCGTCCCTGCCACACCATCGGCACGCGCACGCCGCGCGCGTCCGGAATCGCCTCGCCGCGGATCGGCAGCGCCGGGCTGTCGTCCTCCGGCGTGAACCAGCCCAGCTCGGTGAAGAAAGTCTTGTGGCAATAACCGAGGGCAGACAGCCAGTCGAACAGCTCCACCACTTCCAGCGGACGCTGCAGCGATTCGGCGTCGGCCACCCAGRATGGCCCCTGATCGAACGCGTCGGCCAGTTCGGCTTGTGTAATATTGGCGTTGTGACGGACGCTGGCTAAATGCTCCACCAGCGCGACGTAGCGAGGATCGAAGTTCGTATTCATGCGCGGAAATATATCCGGAGCAAGCTTTGTTCCGCAATGCTGGTTTGTGCCCGTTGCCCTTGGTAAAATAGCTCTTTGGGCGATCGCCCCGCTTCGCGAGAATTGCAAATGAGCCAACATTTTTCCGGCAGCCTGTTCATGGTTGCGGCCCCGTCCGGCGCCGGCAAATCGACGCTGGTCAATGCCCTGCTGGCACAGGAACCGGCCATCAAGCTGTCCATTTCGACCACCACGCGCCAGCCGCGTCCGGGCGAGCAGCATGGCCGCGAATACTTCTTCACCACGGCGGAAGACTTCCGCAAGCGCGCCGACGAGGGTGAATTCCTGGAG
>NZ_JBFRDW010000766.1:0-2540 GCF_052113985.1 Pseudoduganella sp. RAF53_2
ACCACGAGTCGCGTGGCGAAGGCCACCGCAACATCTGCCTGATTCCTTCGTCGGCACATGGCACCAACCCGGCTTCCGCCTCCATGGTGGGCATGCAGGTCGTGGTGACCGCCTGCGACGACAAGGGCAACGTGGACCTGGCCGACCTGAAGGCCAAGGCAGAACTGCACTCCAAGAACCTGTCCTGCGTGATGGTGACCTATCCGTCCACCCACGGCGTGTTCGAAGACGGCATCACCGAACTGTGCGACATCATCCACAAGCACGGCGGCCAGGTGTACGTTGACGGCGCCAATATGAACGCACTGGTTGGCGTGGCTGGCCCGGGCGCATTCGGCGGCGACGTGTCGCACCTGAACCTGCACAAGACCTTCTGCATTCCGCACGGCGGTGGCGGCCCGGGCGTTGGCCCGATCGGCGTCGGCGCGCACCTGGCGAAGTTCCTGCCGAACCAGCGCTCCAATGGTTATGTGCGCGGCGAAGACGGTATCGGTTCGATCTCGGCTGCGCCGTTCGGTTCCGCTTCGATCCTGCCGATCTCCTGGATGTACATCGCCATGATGGGCGGCGCCGGCCTGACCGCAGCGACCGAAACCGCGATCCTGAACGCGAACTACATCGCACGCCGCCTGGCGCCGCACTATCCTGTGCTGTACTCGGGCCACGACGGCCTGGTGGCACACGAGTGCATCCTGGACCTGCGTCCTCTGACCGATGCCACCGGCATCAGCAACGAAGACGTGGCCAAGCGCCTGATGGACTTCGGCTTCCACGCTCCGACCATGAGCTTCCCGGTGCCGGGCACGCTGATGATCGAGCCGACCGAATCCGAGTCGCTGGTGGAACTGGACCGCTTCATCGACGCCATGATCGCCATCCGCGAAGAAATCGCGAAAGTGGAATCGGGCGAATTCGACAAGGCCGACAATCCGCTGAAGTTCGCACCGCACACCGCTGAAGTGCTGGTCGCCGACAAGTGGGAACGCAAGTACAGCCGCGAAGTGGCGGCCTACCCTGTGGCGTCGCTGCGCAAGGCCAAATACTGGCCTCCGGTTGGCCGCGCCGACAACGTGTATGGCGACCGCAACCTTTTCTGCGCTTGCATCCCTGTTAGCGATTACGAGTAAGCTTGCAACGGCGGATCAATGATCCGCCCTACGCCGCGTCCCGTAGGGCGGGTCATTCGACCCGCCGCACAAGGAGATATCGCATGAAGCGTTCGGTAACCGCAGCACTGCTTTCCGGCCTGGTTCTGCCGGGTCTTGGCCAGATGATCGTCTTCAAGCGCTGGCTGCGCGGCCTGCTGTTCATGGTGCCGACCGGCATCGCGCTGGTGTGGCTGCTGAAGGCGACGGTGATCGGCGCGGTCGATCTGGTTGACCAGGCGGCTGCCGGACGTGGCCCCACCGATCCAGTGGCGATGGCCGAACAGATCTCCACCTCGGTCGGTTCCGGCGGCAGTTTCGCTTCGCTGGTATTGCTGGTGTGCTGGGTCGCCAGCATCGCCGACGCCCTGCTCACCAAAGAATGATCAAGCAGCGACCTGCGGCCGCGCCAGCACCATCAGGTCTTCCGCTTCTTCTTCCCACACAGCGGATTGCGTAATCTCTTCCGCTCCTACTTGCGCACCTTGCGCATTCAGGCGCAGCCAGGCCAGCGCGCCGCCCGGCGTAATGCCGATGGCGTGCACGCCGCCGTGATTTGCCGCCGCCAGCAACGCTGCCGTCACCAGCGTGCCAGCCACCGCCATGGGTCGCCCCCAGGCTTCGCCAGCCGCGCGCGTCACCAGCCAAAGCTCTCCACCCGCATCGTTGTAAGCCAGGTATTCAGCCGAAACGCCGGATTCGCACCACACCAGGCGCGCGCCACTGACGTTCACCACCGGCTGCGGCACCGATTGCCCGCCGCGGTACACGCTGATGCCCTCACCTGCCACAAACACATCCGGCACATTCGGCACGGCGCTCGCGGCGAGATAGACACTGTTGGCGCGGCGCGGTAGCCCGGTGTATTCGATGTCCGGCGCGTGCGCGGCTGGTGCGGGGAAAGCCTCGAAGCGCAGTGCGCGGCCTTGCGCACCGTCCTGCAGCATCCAGGCGCCGGGTACGCGATAGCTGCCGACTGCATAGCTGCATCCGGAGTCGAGCTGCAGCGGCGCCAGCGCGTCGTTAGCGGCGGCATTGAAATACCAGCAGCCCTCGCCGCTCACCAGCACCAGCGGCGCGGCGCCCGATTGCAGCAGGCCGAAAGAAATGCGCGACACGATGCGGCCCGCCGGGCCGGCGCCGCGTCCAGCCATGCTGCGAAACAGCTCCACCCAGCCCGCTTCATCCAGCGCATTCGAAATGCCGACTGCGACATGCAGCGAGGCCGCTTCATCGTCAGGGCGCGGCGCAACGGCCAGCGCAACGGCGATGCTGCCGTCGGGCGCCTGGCGCACATCGGCGCACTGCACTTTGCGGAAGCCCTTCAGCGGCAGCATCGCGCTCAGATCCGTCTGCGACCAGCGGCCGAACGGCGTGCGGCGATACAGATACAGG
>NZ_JBFRDW010000767.1:0-2531 GCF_052113985.1 Pseudoduganella sp. RAF53_2
TTTGCGAGTAATCTGAGCACTTCAATTGGAACCTTTGCGTTATGCGCGATTGCGGCGCGAACAGTTTCGTCCGGGTCACGTGCAAGACGATCAAATAGTTCTGAGCTGAGCTTCCGTTTTACTGCAACGGCATAGCGAACTTTAGGGTCCAAATTCAGCGACAGAATYTCAAGGATCGGAAGCGGTACAGTCTTGTTATGAGCAACCCATTCAAGCATATCGGGAAAGTGTTCAATAACTTCMACCCAGACTTGGATGCTCGCTGATTCGTTCGCKGCGCGAGTGTATTCGTCGRGAATCGCGCTCTGCCGCAAGCGAACAAACTCTGAAGCTGTAGAAATCATGACTCATATGTCCGTACTGAATTTTTAAGTTCCCAAATGACTGCAACTGGCCGATATCGGCAAGATCATCGGTAGCTATGCACTTCGTCGCTGTCCTGGGCTACGCGAGCGACAAACTCGTCGAAATCAGCTCCCGCGACTCCAGCATGAGTTTGTCCGAGTCCATATACACGGCCCTGTGGGGATGTAAGATCAACGACGAAGTAAACGCATTCGTATCCATAATCTGCGCAAACGAAAGTACCAGACGGCAGGGATTTTGCGATTCCGTCATCCGGAAATGCATCATGGACCGAGCGCCATTCACCAAGCGGCCAAAATCTCATCCAGGAACCACCGGGTTCTGTGCAGTATTCGCTTCCATTCATTATGAGGTAGTTCGCTCTAACCTGTGACACAAGCTTAAACCGATGAGCGTTCTCAAACTCAAGAAAATCATTCTCTTGCGCGGGCTCTCCCGGAATGCCTCCGGCATTTAGAATTTGATGTCGTATGCTGTTGAAGTTCATGACAATGCCAGTTTCGTTCGAATCATTTTGTGTTCTGCCGACCGGGTCCGCTATTGGCCGGGTGCAGAACGAAGAAATTCAATCAAAAACAGCACTTTGTCGAGTTTCGATATGAAGATTGACTTCCTCCGCACCTGTCCCGGCCGGACCGTAGCGTTTCTTCACTTCTGCGCCTTTCATGAACGAGGTTTCTGCAAGCACAGGCTCAATCGCTTGCAACAATTTATCAGCATCTGGGCCATATAAATAGAGGAACCCATCGTTACCATCAACTGCGACCTCGTTTCCGTCATATTCGCCGACATGAGCTTTAGTGACAACATCTTCAATCTTGTCTTCGAGCGCAAAAAGCCGCGTCAGATCTCGAGACCCGTATTGAAAATGGACGATAACTGCATGCTCGTTTTTTTTTCTGAACTTCTGCGGCAGGGGTAACTTGCGAAGTACCTAAGCCAAGAAGAGCTGCAAGAGATGCTAATATTTTCATATTAAGAATTATTAAGTCAGGTCCGCTTTTTGCCGATTTTCGTCAGCCGATGGCCAATTCAATTTCATGTCTTACTTCATTTGGAACATTGATCCAAGTCGTGGCATTTTCCAACTTTAATCGCACATCTATTTCATTCTCAATCTCTTCGAGAATATCAAAGAACCAAGTGGCACATCGCTTACGGTTTTTCATATCAAACCCAAAAGCACCTATATCGTTGTGCCATTCGACTCCTGTCGCAATGAAGTTCACAGTCTGGTACCAACGCTCGCCGCTGCTCACGAGCCTCACTCGCAGCATCCTATCAGTGCACACAACTTCAACGGTTTGTACGGCTTCTATGATCATAGGTAGTGGGTATGAATGACGGTCCGTTCTTGGCCGAAGACAGTCTTCAGCTCGGAGCACCATCAAATTTCATATTGCGCTCCTTAATTTGAGCGTAGCAGAAATCGCAAACGACCCTAAAATCATTGAACTCCCTGAACACTTCAGTCATCCCGTCTTCTTGAATGAAAAGACGCTCACAGTCGTCACACCAAGCCTGCAAGTCGTCAGGGTCTGAACTGTTTTCGACGAAGCCAACGATGCGGTCGCGGATGTTGACCTGGTGGCAGCAGACGATCGCTGGCGACCTACTGCCATGAGTCCCGCATTTAATCAATGATTCGTTGGACATTGTCTCTTAATTTTTCTGTTTGACATTGGCCGGAAGGCGAATTATCCATACTGCTCGGACCAGGCGAATCGTTCTTCCAGCCATTCATCGAGTTCGGATTCATCCAAGCCGGAGAGCATGGCACCGAGCTTCAGTTGGCCTTTTGCCAGAGCGAGTACACTGAGAATGGCAGCGGTAGTAGCGCGATCGGTTTTTGAGTCGATGTCAGTCAAAGCTAAAGTGAAAGCCAGCGCCCAGGCGCTGGTGTAATCTGCTTTCAACCAGACAGGCACTGCCGGATTACCTTTGCGATGGCGTGCAACTTCGATTGTCGCTAGCAACCCGTAGAAATTCCAATCGCGTCCCGTTCCATTGCTTGCGATCCTCACCAACTGTGGAACCGCCGCGTAGGATGCGATATCGACATCACCTTGATGGTGAAGCTCATTCCATAACTCGTCCCATACATCGGTTCCGCCATCCATCGACAGCAAAGCAACCGACACATCATATGGGACTCTGTAGCCGCC
>NZ_JBFRDW010000768.1:0-2523 GCF_052113985.1 Pseudoduganella sp. RAF53_2
GTGTCCGAATGGCCTCGTCGGCAGCGGCAATACCGGTGTCCGAATGGCCTCGTCGGCAGCGGCAATACCGCGTGGCCGCAGGCGTTCCAGCGCGTGCTGAAGACTGGCGAGGTCGCGCTGCAGGCGCTTGACCTGTTCGCCCGCAATGCGTGCATCGCGCCGCGCCAGCCACGCCCAGCGTCCGATGACGATGAACAGCACAAACCAAAGCAAATCCATGAATGCCCCCGAAGATTGTCCGCAGTGCATTATTTGCAAGAGGGGACGATAGCACAAGCCTGGCGATACTTGTATCGCTGGCCGCTGCCGGAAGTATCATGATTTGATCCGGGGTCACGCCTCTGGAACCAGYACCACCAGGTCAGTCACGCCCACGTCGATACCCTGCTGCGACAGCAAGGTCGTGGCCTGGCCACGGTGATGGGTTTGATGGTTAAAGAAGTGCATCAGCAGCCCGTCCAGTCTGCGGCTGCCGGGCACTCCCGCCATGCTCTTGTAATGCATCACGAGATCGAGATCCGCCCCCGTCAGCGCGCAGGCAAAATGCATGATCTGGCGGTCCATCCAGGCGCGGCGCACGCGCAGCGCGTCGAATTCCATGGCTTCGCCACGCAGATCAGTCGGTTGCGGCAGCTCCATTACGGCTGCCAGCATCTCGGCAAAGCGCGGATGGGAGCCAAAGCGGCG
Organism: Pseudoduganella sp. RAF53_2; assembly: GCF_052113985.1. Classification (NCBI taxonomy): domain Bacteria; kingdom Pseudomonadati; phylum Pseudomonadota; class Betaproteobacteria; order Burkholderiales; family Oxalobacteraceae; genus Pseudoduganella; species Pseudoduganella sp. RAF53_2. The sequence continues at coordinate 688 of NZ_JBFRDW010000768.1, forward strand.
CAGCCAGATCGTGTCCGCATTGACAATATGCTGAAGCGTCGCCTGCAAGGAGCCGAAAAACGCGCCGCGGTCGGCGGTGYGCTCCTCGGGCGACAGCTTGGCGGCAGCTTCGTACAGCTTGTGGTTCATCCAGTCGTTGTACTGGGCCATCAGGCGGAATTGGGCGGTCAGGGACATGTTCTGGGGTACAATCTCGGTTTATTTTGCGGCGTTCGCCGTAGCAGAACATATATCTTAAAGGTTTTCCATGAGTCTCAAATGCGGCATCGTCGGCTTGCCTAACGTCGGCAAGTCCACCCTCTTCAATGCACTGACCAAGGCCGGTATCGCGGCCGAGAACTACCCGTTCTGCACGATCGAGCCGAACGTGGGCGTGGTGGAAGTGCCTGACCCGCGCATGGACAAGCTGGCTGCCATCGTCAATCCTGAGCGCATGGTGAACGCGATCGTTGAATTCGTCGACATCGCCGGCCTGGTGGCGGGCGCGTCGAAAGGCGAAGGTCTGGGCAACCAGTTCCTGTCGCACATCCGCGAAACCGACGCCATCGTGAACGTGGTGCGCTGCTTCGAAGACGACAACGTGATCCACGTGGCTGGCAAAGTCAGCCCGCTGGACGATATCGAGGTCATCCAGACCGAACTGGCGCTGGCCGACCTGGGCACCGTTGAGAAAGCCATCCACCGCGAGCAGAAGAAGGCCCGCTCCGGCGACAAGGATGCCGCCAAGCTGGTGGCCCTGATGGAAACCATCGTGCCGCACCTGAACGAAGCCAAGCCTGTGCGCGCCATGGGACTGGACGCTGAACAGATGGCCCTGATCAAGCCACTGTGCCTGATCACTGCCAAGCCGGCCATGTACGTGGCCAACGTCTCCGATAGCGGCTTCACCAACAACCCGCTGCTGGACCAGCTGACCAAGTACGCCGAGTCCCAGAACGCACCGATCGTGGCGATCTGCGCCGCCATCGAAGCCGAGATCGCCGACCTGGACGACGCCGACAAGGTGGAGTTCCTGTCCGACATGGGCATGGAAGAGCCAGGCCTGAACCGCCTGATCCGCGCCGGCTACAAGCTGCTGGGCCTGCAGACCTACTTCACCGCCGGCGTGAAGGAAGTCCGCGCCTGGACCATCCACATCGGCGACACCGCCCCGCAAGCGGCCGGCGTGATCCACACCGACTTCGAACGCGGCTTCATCCGCGCCCAGACCATTTCCTATGACGACTACATCCAGTTCAAGGGTGAAGCCGGCGCCAAGGAAGCGGGCAAGATGCGCGCTGAAGGCAAGGAATACGTGGTGAAAGACGGCGACGTGCTGAACTTCCTGTTCAACGTCTAAGCTTCCCCTCGCTTGCCGRCCGCCCTTGGCCGGCAAGCTCCTTTCTTTTTCCGGCGCGCACTCGCGCACATGCCGGTTCCAATTGTGAATAATCGATAGATTTGCAATAAGATTGCCGTGCTAGCATTTGTCATTTCATATTGGCAAATTACCATCATGGCGATCTATATCGGCACTGACCAGAACGACACGCTGTTTGGCACCTCGGAAGATGATTCGATCTACGGCGGTGCGGGCGATGATTCGCTCGTCGGTACTGCTGGAAATGATTTGCTGGATGGTGGTACTGGCAACGATACGCTGGTCGCCCCCGTTTCTGGCAACTTCACTGTGAATGGCGGGGATGGTGACGATACGGTTCTGCTGAATATGCTGGCTGATGGCTATGGTGGAACTATTACTGGCGGCGTCGGTCGCCAGACCTATGTCTTTGAATCTGTGCTCTACCAAAGCCATCCCATCATCACGGATTTCAAGGCTGGCGCTAGCGGTGACTG
>NZ_JBFRDW010000769.1:0-2519 GCF_052113985.1 Pseudoduganella sp. RAF53_2
GAGTATAACAAGGGACAAGCATGAGAAGATGGAACGGTTGGGGCGACGACACAATTGACTTTCCGCTGCACGCCGATGCGCTGGCCTTCCTCGCCCAGCGCGTGGGCGCGGGCCAGCCGGTGCAGGACGCCAGCTTCGAACAAGCCTGCGCCACGCTGCCGCCACCTCGGCTGGCGCCGCACCGTCTGATCGACACCCGTCCCGAAACCCGCCTGCGCAATGCGCTCGGCCAGAGCCTGCCGGACTGGCTGCGCCTGCGCTTTGGCCGCATTGGCGCCGCGCCGGATGGCGTGGCTTATCCCGAAAGCGCGGACGACGTGCGCGCGCTGCTCGACTACGCCCGCGAGCATGGCGTGGCCTTGATACCGCAGGGCGGCGGCACCAGCGTGGCGGGACACCTGACCGCGCCGGAATCCGCCCCCGCCGTGCTGGTGGTGAACATGACGCGCATGAGCCATCTGCATTACCTGGACAAGGAAGCGCAGCTGGCCACCTTCGGCGCCGGCGTGTTTGGGCCGGACCTGGAAGCGCAGTTGCGAGCCCACGGTTATATGCTGGGCCACTTCCCGCAGTCCTTCGAATACTCGACCTTGGGTGGCTGGGTGGTCACGCGCTCTTCCGGCCAGCAGTCCCTGCGCTACGGGCGCATCGAGCAGATGTTTGCCGGCGGCGTGGTCGAAACGCCGAAAGGCAAGCTGGAGATCCCGACTTTCCCGGCATCGGCGGCAGGTACGGACTTGCGCGAGATGGTGCTGGGCTCCGAAGGCCGCATGGGCATCCTGACCGAGGCTACGGTGCGCGTGACGCCGGTGCCGGAACACGAATCCTTCCACGCCGTATTCTTCCCCAGCTGGCAGCAGGCGGAAGCCGCCGTGCGCGCGCTGGCGCAGGGCAAACTGGGGCTGTCCATGCTGCGCCTGTCGAATCCACTGGAGACGGTGACCATGCTGGCGCTGGCGGGCCATAAGCGTCTGATCGGTGCGCTGGAAGCCTGGCTGCGCTGGCGCGGCTGTGGCGAAGGCAAGTGCATGCTGATGATTGGCGTTAGCGGTGGACGTGCGCAATCAAAAGCCGCGCTGCGTTCCGCACTGGCGCTGTGCCGCGCGCAGGACGGCGTGCATGTAGGCCGCCGCATGGGCGATAAATGGAAGGAAGGACGCTTCCGCAATGTCTACCTGCGCAATGCGGCCTGGCAGCAGGGCTATGTGATCGACACGGTGGAAACGGCGGTGGACTGGCCGCGCGTGGGCACGATGATGCGCGCGGTCGAACATGCCGCCACGCGCGCGCTGGAGGGGCTGGGCGAGAAGGTGCATGCGTACACGCACGTGTCGCATTTGTATGCGCAGGGAGCCAGCGTCTACACCACCTTTGTGTACCGCCTGGCGGGCGACTTCGAACAGAATATGGAGCGCTGGCGCGCGTTGAAGCATGCGGTCAGCATGGCGATTGTCGACAATGGCGGCACCATCAGCCACCAGCATGGCGTGGGCAGCGACCATGCACCGTATCTGCCGGCGGAGAAGGGCGCTGCAGGCATCGCGGCCATGCAGGCGCTGTTCCGCCACTTCGACCCGCAAGGCATCATGAATCCAGGGAAGCTGGTGCAGCCATGATGAACCCGAACGACCGGGTCGGACCCAAAGGGTCAGACCCTGATGCCGCGGAAGCCGGGGTCGGACCCTCCGGGTCTGACCCGATGTTAGGGGTCATGCCGGCAGCACACTGGCGCCCGGCTGGGCGCGAGCTGCTGGCTGACATGCTGGCGCTGGAATGGGATTTGCTGATTATCGGCGGCGGCATCACGGGCGCAGGCATCCTGCTGGAAGCCTCGCGCCGCGGCTTGCGTGCGCTGCTGGTGGAGCAGCGCGACTTCGCCTGGGGCACCTCCAGCCGCTCATCCAAACTGGTGCACGGTGGCTTGCGCTACCTGAAGGAAGGCCAGTTTTCGCTGACGCGCGAGTCTGTGCATGAGCGCGAGAGCCTGCTGCGCGAGGCCGCCGGGCTGGTCGAGCCGCAAAGCTTTGCCTTCGGCGACTATGAGGGTCGCAAGCCGGGCCGGCRCTCCATGCTGCTTGGTCTGGCCATCTACGACCGCATGGCGGGACAGCGCGAGCGCCACTACCACGAGCGTGAGGCCTTCCTGCAAATGGCGCCGCACATCCGCACCGAGGGCCYRCGCGGCGGCATCTGCTACCACGACGCCAAGACCGACGATGCGCGCCTCGTCATGCGCGTGCTGCACGAGGCGCAGCAGCACGGCGGCGCGGCCTTCAATTACTTGTCTGTGCAATCACTGCGGCGCGAAGGCGGCACGGTGCGCGGCGCTGTGCTGCGCGATGAACTGACGCAAACCATGCAAACGGTGCGGGCCAGAGCGACCATCAGCGCCACCGGCGCCTGGGCCGACCTGCTGCGCGCACACAACGGCGCCAAGCCGCGCCTGCGTCCCCTGCGCGGCAGCCATCTCGTGCTGCCTGCGTGGCGGCTGCCGCTGGCGCAGGCGGTCAGCCTGATGC
>NZ_JBFRDW010000770.1:0-2514 GCF_052113985.1 Pseudoduganella sp. RAF53_2
TTCTGGTGGGGCGCAGCGTGTCGGAGAGGTGGAGTTTCGCGAAATTGTCCGAATGTCGGATCTGACCCCAAGGTTCATGTTTTAGTAGAATAATGGGTTTGGGTTGGCGTGAGGGTGCGATGCAGGTGGATGTGGCGGTGATTGGCGCGGGCGCGGCGGGGATGATGTGCGCGGCGACGGCGGCGCAGCGCGGGAAGCGCGTCGTGCTGATCGACCATGCGGAGAAGCTGGCGGAGAAGATCCGTATCTCCGGCGGTGGCCGCTGTAATTTCACCAATATTAATGCGGGTCCCGCTAATTTTTTGTCGGAGAATCCGCACTTTGCCAAGAGCGCTCTGTCGCGCTTTACGCCCCATGATTTCCTGGCGCTGGTGAAGAAGTACCGCATCGCTTTCCACGAAAAACACAAAGGCCAGCTCTTCTGCGACGATTCCGCCGAACAGATCATCAATATGCTGCGCGCCGAGTGCGATAACGGTGGCGTGCAGTGGCGCATGCCGAGCAAGGTGCAGTCCGTGCAGCAAAACGCGGCGGGCTTCCATCTGCAGACCGAGCATGGCGACATCCACGCCGCAGCCGTCGTGATCGCTACCGGCGGCCTGTCCATCCCCAAGATCGGCGCCACCGATTTCGGCTACCGCGTCGCCAAGCAGTTCGGCCTCAAGCTGGTCGATCCACGCCCCGCGCTGGTCCCGCTCACCTTCGACGAGAACGAGTGGAAGCCTTTCGTCCCCCTGGCCGGCGTGTCGCTGGAAGTGGATGTGGAAACCGGCTCGCTGAAAGGCCGCAATGCCACCGGCGCGCGCTTCCGCGAGGACTTGCTATTCACGCACCGTGGCCTGTCCGGCCCCGCCATCCTGCAGATTTCGAGCTTCTGGCAGCCGAATACGCCGATTGTCATCAATCTGCTGCCGGAATTGGATCTGGCGCAGACGCTCATCGAAGGCAAGTCCACCATCAAGAAGCAGCTGGGTAATGTGCTGTCCCAATACCTGCCATCGCGACTGGCCGAGGGGCTGCTGCAGGCGCACGGTTATGCGCACGATGCGCGCATTGCCGACATGCCCGACGCCAAATTGCGCAAGCTCGGCGAACTCATCAACCGCTGGACCATCACCCCCAATGGTTCCGAAGGCTACCGCAAGGCCGAGGTCACCAGAGGTGGCGTCGACACCAAAGAACTGTCCCAGCAATCGATGATGGTGAACAAGGTTCCCGGCCTGTATTTCATCGGCGAAACGGTGGATGTAACCGGCTGGTTGGGTGGCTACAACTTCCAGTGGGCATGGGCTTCCGGGGTGGCGGCCGGGCTGGCAATCTGATATCATTCACCTCCCGGCAATGCACTTTCGCCGGATCTATTGATGTTAGCGGGGCGGAAAGATTGCCCTTTAACAGACGTGGTATTCCTCCTGGAACCCGCCTGATGGGCCGGTTTAGCGTCCATTTGCTCTTCCATTTTTGGACAAAAGCTGCTAATATCGCTGTCTTCCTTAAACCCTAACGGTTTGAATTTTTACATGACCACTATTCGCCTTAAAGAAAACGAGCCGTTCGAAGTCGCTATGCGCCGCTTCAAGCGCACTATCGAAAAAACGGGTCTGCTGACCGAACTGCGCGCTCGTGAGTTCTACGAGAAGCCAACCGCTGAGCGTAAGCGCAAGCTGGCTGCCGCTGTTAAGCGTCACTACAAGCGTATCCGCAGCCAACAGCTGCCGAAGAAGCTGTACTAATTGCTCTAGCCGGCACGTCCGCACACGGCGCCAGTTCGCCACGGATGCGCCACGTGCCCAGAGTTTCCACCCGCTCCGGTTAGGCCGCAGCGGGTTTTCCTTTTTTACCGCACACTTTTTGAGGTTGCCATGAGTTTGAAAGCACAGATCACCGAAGACATGAAAGCCGCCATGCGCGCCAAAGAGTCGGGCAAGCTGGCCACCATCCGCCTGATCCTGGCTGAGATCAAGCGCAAGGAAGTGGACGAGCAGATCGAAGTCGACGATGCCCAGACCGTGGCCATCGTGGAAAAAATGATCAAGCAGCGCAAGGATTCCATCACCCAGTTCGAAGCCGGCGGCCGCGCCGACCTGGCTGATATCGAAAAGGCTGAGCTGGTTGTTCTGACCACCTACATGCCCGCCGGCCTGTCCGACGAGGAAATCGCGGCGGAAGTGAAGGCTGCTGTGGCCGAGTCCGGCGCGGCTGCGCCTGGCGACATGGGCAAGGTAATGGCTATTCTGAAGCCAAAACTCGCGGGCCGTGCCGATATGACCGTGGTGTCCGGCCTGGTGAAAAAAGCGCTGTCCCCGGCGTAACGGCACGGCGGGACGATGTCCCGCCCTACACGAGTCGCTATCGGGCATGTATGATGCAATGCCGCCGTAGGGCGGATCATTGATCCGCCGCTGTGTTGAGTTACATCAACCCATAGCCCTGCACCGCGGTATAGTCTGATCTGCAACAAAAGACCGTCAGCCAAGTGATTCCACAATCGTTCATTTCCGACCTGCTCAACCG
>NZ_JBFRDW010000771.1:0-2500 GCF_052113985.1 Pseudoduganella sp. RAF53_2
GCGCGCACGGTATCGCCAGCACGGCGCGCCAGTTCGGCGGCCAGCGTGATGGCTTTGTAGTGGGCGACGTTGGTGGACAGCGCTTTGGATGTGGCAAGGCTGGCGATGTCGTTGACGATCCACGAGGCATACGATTGTTCACGCCAGTCGAGGAAGGATTCTTCGCCGTTGTACAAGCCGGTGGCGGCATCGTAGGCGGCGAGGCGGTCGTTTTCGATGGTGTTGCTGAGTGCCTTCAGCGCGATCGGCGCGAAGGTTTCGCGGTCCGCGGCAGACAGGGACTTCAGCGTTTCTTCAGCGCCGAAGGCCCAGGTCACGCGGTCGGTGCTGACCGGCCAGCTGCCGCCGCTTCCGGTGTCCTGCACGATCTGCAGGCCGTCTTCGCTGCCAGCCGCCGCTGCTGGCTTGGCGCCGCGGTAGCCGGACAGCTTGAACATCAGCGAGTTGCGGGCGCGCTGCGGGTCCAGCATGGCCAGGCCGAGATTGGCGGCGTACGAAAGGTCGCGCGTCCAGACGTAATGCCATTTTTCGCCGGTTTCAAAACACTCGCAGGGAATCGGCGCGCCGCCGTTGTAGCTCCCGTCCTGGATGGCGCTGACGGAGTCCTGCTTCATTTCGCTGATCGCCAACGCGAACAATGCATCGAAAGGCAGGCTGCCGCTACGCACGCGCGGGAGGTTTTCCAGCTCGGCGTATTCGACGGTTTGCGGGGCGCCGTCGCGCAAGGGGACGACGGTCGTCTGCTTATAGCTGCGCAGCGGCGCAGCAGCGTCTGACGTCGAGAATGGGCCGGAGACGGTATCAGCGCGCGCGGCGCTCGCGCAGGCGGCGGCGAACAGCGCAGCAGCCAGCGGAATGCAGGCGACGCCCGCAGCCGCCAGGCCGAGCTGCCGCACAGGCGTTGGGGCGCGCGCGGGCTGGGTAAGAGGCAGCGGGTCGGGGCGGCGCGGCATCACTTCACCTCCAGCACGAGCACGGAGCGTGCGGGCAGGGTGATGGCTGTTGCGTCCAGCGCGTAGGATTTACCGGTGAGGACGTCGGTGCCGGTGTGCACGCCGGACAACATTTCATGGAAGCGCGCAGTGGCCAGCGGCACGTCTTTGGCATTCTTGTTGAAGACAACCATCACTTTGCTTGTGCCGTCGTAACGGAAGTAGACATAGGTATTCTCTTCAGGCCCATAGTGCATCATCTTCCCGTGATGGACAACGCTGGCGGTCTTGCGCCAGTTGAGCAGCTTCTTCAGCCACGCCTGCGACTCGCGCTGTGCCGGCGTCAGGCCTTCGCCGGTGAAGGCATTGATCGTGTCGCCAGCCCAGCCACCCGGCATGTCGCGGCGGTAGGACGGATCATCGCGCCCCTTCACGGTGGAAGGCATCAGAATCTCCGTGCCGTAATAAAGCTGCGGAATGCGCGGCACCGTCAGCGTAAAGGCCATCGCCATGCGCCACAGCGCCGGATCGTCATTGACCACGCTGAAGGTGCGCGCCATATCGTGGTTGCCTTCGAACAGCACCAGCTTCGACGCGTTCGGATAGAGATAATCCTGCGACAGCGCCTCATACACGTCAGTCAGGCTATACGTGCCGTCCGTATCGGCCAGCGCCTTGCGCAGCGTATCGTTGAGCGGGAAGTCCATCATGCTCGGCATGTGCGACACATAGCCGTCGAAGTTCTGCTTGCCCTCCTGCCAGTGCGCAACGATAGGAATATGCATGCTCCACTCCTCGCCGACCATGGTCAGGTTCGGATATTCCTCGCGGATGCGGCGCGACCATTCGGTCAGGAAAGCCGAATCCGAATAGCCGTAAGTGTCCACGCGCAGGCCGGACAGGCCCGCGTACTCGATCCACCAGATATTGTTCTGGATAAGATACCTTGCGACGAAAGGATTGGCCTGGTTCATATCCGGCATGTGCGAGCCGAACCAGCCTTGCGTAAAGTTGCGGCGATCTTCCTTGCTGCCGTAAGGGTCCTGCACCGCCACGCGATGGTGGGCCGTCGGCACGAACTTGCCGTCGTAGCTGATCCAGTCCTGCATCGGCATGTCTTTCATCCACCAGTGCGCGCTGCCGATGTGGTTCAGCACCACGTCCTGAATCACGCCGATGCCTTTTTCGCGGGCCTTCGCCACGAAGCGCACGTAGTCCTCATTGCTGCCGTAGCGCGCATCAACCTTGTATTGATCGGTCGCCGCGTAGCCGTGATAGGAGTAGGCCGGCTGGTTGTTCTCGACCAGTGGCGTGGGCCAGATCTGGGTGTAACCCATGGACGCAATGTAATCCAGATGGTCGGTCATGCCCTTCAAATCGCCGCCGTGTCGCCCGGAGCCATTCTTGCGGTCAAGCTTGTCGGCCAGCGAGGCCACGCTGTCGTTGGATGGATCGCCATTGGCGAAACGGTCCGGCATCACCTGATAAATAGCATCTTCATTACTGAAGCCCTGGCGCTGGGCCGAGCCGGCAGCGCGGGCGCGTAACTCGTAGGTGTAGCGCGCAGC
>NZ_JBFRDW010000772.1:0-2494 GCF_052113985.1 Pseudoduganella sp. RAF53_2
TCGCCGGAGGAGTCCACATAATATGAGTCGTTACCGGAACCACCGTCCACTGTGTCATTGCCTCCACGGCCGTCAAGATAATCGTTTCCAACGCCGCCAATAAGGACATTGTTCGCAGCGTTACCAATTAAGCTGTTATCTGCATCGTTGCCTGTGAGGTTAATAGCCGAGTTGCTCGCTACCTGGGCACATTCGACGTTGGCGGGCAACTGGTAAGTGTCCCCATTGCTCCCCAAATTGACCATCACGAAATCGTCGCCACCGCCGGGCTGCTCAACTACCACATCGCCTTTGTTGTCCGCCCAATACAAGTCATTGCCGCCGAGGCCAGCCATGGTGTCGGCTCCGACACCGCCATCGAGAAGGTCATCGCCTGCTGTGCCAATTAAGTTGTCGTTGTAATTGCTGCTGACGTTCACCGCCAGCTGTGCTGGGGTCAGGTCGCCATCACTGAAGTGGGCGGACTCGATGTTGTGCAGGGTAACGCTGTCGCCAGTATGGGTGTTGGTCAGCATCAGGTCAGTGTTGTTGACGCGGGTGGTCGCATAGTCGGCGATATTGCCGCTCAATTCGACTACGTCGTTGCCCGCGCCGCCGTCAGCAATATCATGGCCAGCGCCCGCACGCAGCACGTCGTTGCCGTCACCACCGAGCAGCGTATCGTTGCCGCTACCGCCAGTAATTGTGTTGTCCAACGTGTTGCCCATGGCTGCGAAACCTGCAGTGCCGGAGTACACCAGATCTTCGACGTTGGCGGTCAGCGTGTATTTGGTGAGCGCTGTGATTACGCGATCCACACCTTCATTGGCTAACTCGATGACCGAATCGCCGGCATTGTCCACGTAATAAACGTCATTGCCCGAGCCGCCGACCAATTTGTCAGCCCCTGCGCCGCCATCGAGCGTATCGTTGCCGAGACCACCTGTCAGCGCGTTGACACCCGTATTGCCGGTCAGGTGGTTATCGAGCTCATTCCCCGTAATACCGACAGCCAGCGCACTCGCTGCTGTTACTACGCCGTCTTCCACGTTGGCGCCTAGGGCGTAGATGCCTGCTTTCGTGAAGGCGACCTGCACGGTGTCGTGCCCACCGGATGGCGCTTCGACAGCGACATCGCCTGCCTGGTCGACGATAAAAATATCGTCGCCGAAGCCACCTTGCAGGGTGTCCGCTCCAAGGCCTCCATCCATGGTGTCTGCCAGGTCGGAGCCGGTCAGCACGTCATTGAGCGTGCTCTTAACGTTAAACTGAATGGCTGCCAGGGTCTTCTCGCCATCAGCAAACAGTACTTTTTCCACGCCGCGCAAGGTGATGTTCTCGCCAGTGGATGCGTTGACCAACAGCGTGTCTGACTGCGAGATGCGACTGCGCGTGTAATCGGCGAAATTGCCAAGGACCACCAAGGTGTCGTCTCCCGTACCGCCATCGGCGATATCGACGCCAGTACCGACGTTCAGGAAGTCGTTGCCGTCGCCACCCAGCAGGGTGTCATTGCCAGCACCGCCAAACAGTTTGTCGTTACCTGCCAGGCCGCTCAGAGAGTCGTTACCGCTGCTGCCGGTCAGAGTGTTATCCAGCGCATTGCCGATGCCCTTAAACGCCAAGGCGCCTGTGTATGTCAGATTTTCGACGTTAGCCGACAGCGTGTAAGAAGTAGCTGCGGATAGTACTGTGTCTAAGCCATCGCCGAGCAGCTCAGTAACCGTGTCGCTGGCCACGTCGACATAATAAGTATCGTCGCCGGTGCCGCCCGCCATTTTGTCCGCACCGCCCTTGCCGTCAATGGTGTCGTTGCCTGCGCCACCATTCAGCACGTTCGCTGCGCCGTTACCTGTCAGTGCGTTGTCCAGCTCATTGCCTGTAATCCCTGCTGTGCCGGTGCCAATAACGATTCCCGATTCGATATTGGCGCCAAGCGCGAACACACCTGACGACATCGCCACCTTAACCAAATCGTTGCCACCGTTTGCCGTTTCAACGATGACGTCGCCTGTGCTGTCGACCACATAGGTATCATCGCCGTCCTTGCCGGCCATAGTGTCATTGCCCTTCAGACCATCCAGCGTATCGGCGCCAGCGCCGCCAACCAAGTTATCGCCGTATATGCTGACCACATTGGTCAGCACGGCACTCACCGCCAGCGTGCCCATATCTGCGAACTTCACGGACTCGATGCCAGTCAGGGTCACCGTCTCATGCGTGACGTTGTTGACCAGCTGCGTATCGGTCGCGCTCAAGCGCACAATCTTGTAATCGGCGAAATTGCCGAGCACGACAGCGGTATCGTCCCCCGCGCCTCCATCTAGACGGTCTGCGCCGCCGTTGCCGCACAGCGTATCGTTACCCGCCATGCCGTTCAGCTTGTCGTTGCCCGCGCCACCTGTCAGAACGTTGTCCAGCGAGTTCCCAGTGCCGGTAAACGCTCCAGCGCCTCTATATTCCAGGCCTTCGAAATTATCTTTGAGGATGTAGCTGACTAAGGCCGTCCTAACAG
>NZ_JBFRDW010000773.1:0-2492 GCF_052113985.1 Pseudoduganella sp. RAF53_2
CTTACCCACGGGCCTTTGTACAGCACGGGTCCCGTCGGGCCGTTGGGATCTGGCGAACCACCGCGCGGCTCCAGGCTGATCGCCAGCAGCACCACATCGCTGCCCACGGCCTTGTCGTTCAGTGCCAGCTTTGCCGTCCGCGCCGCGCCGAGCACGCCCAGCGAGCGCGGGTTGCCTTGTTTCGGAATCGCCCACAACTGCAAGGTTTTATCGTCCGGCACAGGGGCGCCGCCGACCACTTTGACTTCCATGGTTTGATGGCGTGAATCAGCGGTCACCACCAGCGCGGGCTGGGCTTGCGCGTCCGTCAGCGTGGCAACCATGTCGATGGACGGGGCTTGTAGTGTGCGCACGCCAATGGTGGCAACCAGTATTGCCGCCAGCGCGGTGGACGCGATGCCCAGGCCGCGCCACCAGCGCAGCGAATCCCACCAGCGGGCGCCCGGCGTTTCGCCCGTCTGCCGGCGCGGTGCGCGGCCGGTCGCGTCGCGGGTTCCCTCGGTATCAGCGGCCCCTGCGGCATTGACGGCACCAGCGGCGCTGAGGCGCAGGCGGCGCTCAATGTCGCGCCACACCTGCGGCGAGGGCGCCTGCTGCGGCGCCAGCTCGGCCAGCGGCAGCAGGCGATCCTGCCACTCGTTCACGGTACGGCGCAAGGCCGCATCATTGAACATCCACCCTTCAAAACGCCGCCGCGCGCTACCGCGCAAGGTGCCCAGCACGTATTCCGCCGCCAGGCGCTCGCGCAATGTCTCGTTGCCCCGGATATTCATGCCTGCCCCCTTTGCGCGAGGCAGGTCTTGAGGCGTTCCAGCCCGCGTCTGATCCAGGTTTTTACCGTGCCAATGGGCAGGGACATGCGCTGCGCCACCTCGGTGTGGGACATATCGTGGTAAAACGCCAGCCCGATCACCTGCCGGTGCAGCCCTTCCAGCGCGGAGAGGCAGGCGGCCAGCGCCTGCGCCTGGGCGCTCAATTGCAGCGCCTCTTCGGGGCGTACGTCGGAATCGGGCAGGGCGTTCATGAAGTCGGCATCGATTTCTATCGGTTCATCCAGGCGGCGCAGGATATCGAGCGCCTTGTTGCGCACGATGGCCGTCATCCACGTCATTGGCGCAGAAAGGCCGGACTGGTAGGTGCTGGCCGAATGCCAGATTGAGACAAAGCCATCCTGCAAGGCTTCTTCGGCCAGCTCCTTCTTACGTAATATACGCAGCGCGAAGCCAAACAGTTTCGGCGCTGCAGCGTCGTAGAGCGAACGGAATGCAGCCGCATCGTGGCGGCCCGTGGCGATCAGCCAGTTGCGCAGCTGCTGTGGATCGGAGGACATGGCAGGACTCCGTGAGGGCAGTGGGTCAATCCATCATAGCGGCAGCCCGGCCGGAGGTCTACAATATCGCGCAAACATTCAACACTTGGAGATTGCATGTCCCAATTTGCCCGTCTGCTGGCCGCCACGACGCTCAGCACCGCAGCCAGCCTGGCCTGCGCCGCCCAACCCGCCACCGTACGCGTCGATTACCTCCATAGCGGCAATGCCTTGAGCGAGAACTACGCCATGGAGCGCGTGGTGATTGAACCGCTGCCGTGGCCCGGCGATATGAGCCGCACCATCGATACCACCAACCGTGGCAATAACAAGGTCGAAGTGGCGGACGCCAAGACCGGTAAGCTGCTGTACACGCGCACCTTTTCCACCGTGTTCGGCGAATGGCGCACCACGGACGAAGCCTCCAAGGCAAGCCGTGGTTTCAGCGAGTCTGTGCGCTTCCCCAAACCGGAGCAGCCGGTCAAGGTGCGCATCCTGAAGCGCGACGAGCGCAATGAATTCTCCGTCGTGTGGAGCACGGAAGTCGATACCGATGTTCTGGACGTGGTGCGCAAGCAGGAGCCTGCGCCGGCCAAGCCGATTCCGATCCGCGTCAGCGGCCCGTCCGAAAAGAAAGTGGACCTGCTGATCCTGGGCGATGGCTATACCAAGGCCGAAATGGGCAAGTTCGAGCAGACCGTACGCCGCTTGACCGACTATATGTTCAGCGTGTCGCCATACAAGGAACGCGCCAACGACTTCAATGTATGGGCGCTGGCCGTGCCGACCCAGGAGTCGGGCGTGAGCCGTCCTTCGACCAATACCCACCATGCTTCCGCGCTCGGCACGCGCTACGATATCTTCGGTAGCGAGCGTTATGTGCTGACCACCGACAACCGCGCGCTGCGCGACATCGCCCAGTACGCACCGTATGAGTTCATCGAGATCCTGGTGAACAACGATACCTACGGCGGTGGCGGCATCTACGGCCAGTTCAGCACCGCTGCGGCCAACAACGATTGGGCCAACTACCTGTTCGTGCACGAATTCGGCCACCACTTCGCGGGCCTGGCGGACGAGTATTACACCTCGCCCGTGGCTTACGCGACCGGGGGAGCGCGCATGGAGCCGTGGGAGCCGAACGTCACGGCCCTGCAGGACCCGGCTCAGCTGAAATGGAAGA
>NZ_JBFRDW010000774.1:0-2487 GCF_052113985.1 Pseudoduganella sp. RAF53_2
ACCTGCACTCGGCGCTGGAGTGGATGCAGCGTGCGATGGAACTGGCGCGTCCCACCGCCTGGCCGCGCAGCGTGGGCTCGGTGCTGATGCACACGGCCGACACGGTGCGCCGCCTGGGCCGCATCGATGCCGCGCAAGAGCTGCTACAGGAGGCGCTGGAAATCATGCTGCCGGTGGCGAACGCCCGCAGCTACGCCATCGCCCTGCAATACCTGGGCGACCTGTGCCTGGCCAAGGAAGACTTTTCCGGTGCGCTGGACGCCTTCCAGCGCCTGGCCATCCGCGCCGAAGCCTTGCAGCAGGCGGATTTTGAAAGCGTGGCCCGCCGCGGCCAGGCACATGCCCTGCTCTTCCTCGACCGCGCCGAAGAGGCGCTGGATATGGCGGAACAAGCCGTGCAGCTGGCCGCCAGCCTGCACAACGCTTACAACCATATCGCCGCCTTGCGCGTGCTGGCCCTGATCCACAGCCGTAATACGCTGCCCGCGCCGGAAGGCATGACCGCGCCCAACGCCACCCTGCACTACCTGCACCACGCGCTGGACACCGCCTCCACCATCGAAGGCTTTACCGTGCCGGGCGATCTGTACGACGCGCTGGGCCAGGAATACGCTCACCTCGGCGACTTCGGGAAGGCTTACAGCATGGCCACTGCCGCCAGCCAGGCGCGCGAAAAGACGCATACGCTGGAAGCCACCAGCCGCGCCGTCGCCATGCAGGTGCACCATCAGACGGAGCAGGCACGCGCCGAAGGCCAGCACCACCGTGAACTGGCCATGTCGGAAGCGCGCCGCGCCGAAGTGCTGCAGCAGACCACGCGGCTGCTGGAGCGCCTGTCGGCCATCGGCCAGGAAATCACCACCCATCTGGATGCACATGGCGTGTTCCAGGCGCTGAACATCCACGTCCAGGCCCTGTTGTCGGCCAATACTTTTGCCATCTATCTGACCGATCCATCTGGCCAGAAACTGCAGCGCGCCTTCGGTATCGAGGACGGCCRCCCCCTGCCGCATCGCATCATTCCGCTCGATCACCCGTCGGCACTGGGCGCCAAATGCCTGAACGAGCGGCGCGAGGTCTATGTCGAGCAGGTCGGCGAAGAACGCCACGCCATGGCCCTGCCGGGCACCGCTCCGAGCGTGTGCGCCCTGTTCGTGCCGCTGCTGCTGGGCGAACGCGCGCTGGGCGTGATGACGGTGCAGTCGATGCAGATCAATGCTTTTGGCGAACGCGAACGCCTGATCTTCCGTACTTTATGCTCCTACGGCGCCATTGCACTGGATAACGCGCATGCCTACGAACAGCTGAAGGAAGCCCAGAGCCAGCTGGTATCGCAGGAAAAGCTGGCGGCACTGGGCTCGCTGATGGCGGGCGTGGCGCACGAACTGAATACGCCGATCGGCAACAGCCTGCTGATCGCCAGCACACTGGAACAGAAGACGGAAGACCTGGAAAAAGCCGTCAATGGCCCCGGCCTGCGCAAATCCGAACTGCTGACGTATATCGGCGACGCACGCAAGGCGTCCGCGCTGGTGATGCGCGGCCTGCACAGCGCGGCAGACCTGGTGAACAGCTTCAAGCAGGTGGCGGTGGACCGCACCACGGAACAACGCCGCAGCTTCAATCTGCAACAGGTGACGCACGAGATCATCGCCACCATGATGAACCGCATCCGCGCCGCGTATCACAAAATCGAGTTCGAAATACCGGACTCCATCGTGATGGACAGCTACCCCGGCCCCTTCGGCCAGGTGGTCACAAATCTGATCAATAACGCCCTGCTGCACGCCTTCGACGGCCGCGAAGAAGGCCTGATGCGCCTGGTGGCCAGCATGCCCGTGGAAGGCCGCGTGCTGGTATCGTTCAGCGACGACGGCGGCGGCATCGCGCAGGAAAACCTGTCGCGGATTTTCGATCCCTTCTTCACCACAAAGCTCGGGCAAGGCGGTTCCGGCCTGGGCCTCTCGATTAGTTACAATATCGTCACTTCGCTGCTGGGTGGGCATATCAGCGTGATCAGCAGCAGTGGCGGGACCACTTTTACCCTGGACCTGCCTCTCACGGCGCCGCGGCACGATCCCGCGCGACCGGCCACTATCTACTGAAATGCCCTTATAATCATTAATCCCCCCGCAATAAGTAGTTGCAAATATGTCCACTCCGAAGATTAGGCACTACCTCCAATTCAGCGACCTGACGCTGGAAGAATATCAATATGTCATCGAGCGTGCGCACGATATCAAGCGCAAGTTCAAGAATTACGAGATCTATCACCCGATGATCGACCGTACGCTGGTGATGGTGTTCGACAAGAACTCAACCCGCACCCGCCTCTCCTTCGAGGCCGGCATGCACCAGCTGGGTGGCGCCGCCATCTACCTGAACACCCGCGATTCCCAACTGGGCCGCGGCGAGCCGGTGGAAGACGCGGGCCAGGTCATGTCCCGCATGTGCGACATCATCATGGTGCGTACCTTCGGCCAGGAC
>NZ_JBFRDW010000775.1:0-2483 GCF_052113985.1 Pseudoduganella sp. RAF53_2
ACTTGCATAGGCTGGGCGTCAAAAGAAAAGGGCCTGCATTTCGCAGGCCCAATTACACAATGCTCTGTCAAACAATCGCGCACAATTAGCGCTTTTTGCCAGCCAACTATAGCTGTCTGTTCCATACCCCCATAAGCGGCAACCAAAACAGTCGAGGTTGGCAGTAGTGCTTCGTAATGTACTCGCCGCCGTGGTCGGTAACCTGAAGCCGGCTTCTACATTCAGCACCTATGAGGTCTAATTCAAACTGAATAGTCTGCTGCGGGGTGAACTTTTCTAGCACCTTTTGGTCGAACTGGAGTTCTGCGACCAGTCTGTATGTCACTTGCTCCGTTGCCTGCGACTTCACCGCAAATGGCTGTTGCCCAGAGGGCTTATATCGGAGCGGCATTATCGTGTTTGACTGTTGACCTTTCGCGTCGGTTATGTCCGCGATCACCCAAACTGTCAGGTCCGAAACGAGCCCCATCTCTGGTCCGTAATTCGTAACCAACAGCGTCACGGTGTCGAACGTGGACGACGTCATCGTATAGCTGATCTGGGAGTGACTCGACTGAAAAGCACTTTTGATGTTCGGGGCCACTGCGCCAAGCACCGCCACGAACGCCGTGACGAGCGCAAGTGACGTCTGGCCAATCTGTAGATGGCGGCGCCAGCTCAAGTCGGTTTTACAATGCTTGCAAATCAGCGCGCCTGGCTTAATTTCCTCTTTACAAGCGAGGCATACGATTTCGCCAGCACTGCTGTCCAGGCCACCAATAGCCGCTGCAAAACGACGGGACAGGATCTTGCCCGCAATGCCGATGAATAAATCGGCCATCGCGGCAATTCCTGCCGCGCCAATGATGACCCAACTGATGTCGAGAACCAGCGCACCGGCTTTAGCTGTGAATAGTACGCGGTACTTGATCACGCCTATCCAAGAATACAGAAGTATGTGAAGTGCTGGTGCCGTAGCAACAGACATCCAAACAAGTCTTAGTACCTTTCGATTCGCAGAGCTCCGGTGCGAGCCGCACCACAGCTTCGGAAAGGCGAGCAAGAGATCCGCTGTAGCCGCCATGCTTGCTATCGTGAGCACAAGGGCACACCCAACGTGAACAGACTTCCAAACCTCCCAAGAGAACCAGACGTGATACCTTCCGACGTAAGGCCCGTAGTACAACTGAAAGTGAACAATGGCCATCGCTGCGACAGTAATCCAGAACCCTCGTAAGGCCCTTCTAAATCGCGTGGCAAATTTGAAGCTCACCGTCCATATCCCTTTATAACTAGCAGGGTGATCGATTACTAATCCACTTCCGGCGCTTCAGCAATACAAAAAAGCCCCGCATATTGCGAGGCTTCGAGATGGTATGGACGAGCGCCGTCCTGAACGAGATTCTACGCAAAGAAAACGCGCGTTGCAAGATTCTTTCGCAGCAAGGTCGTCAGGGCCGCCTCCGCCTCGGGCAGCACATCGGCGAATACCAGGGACGGGAAGCGCCACACGGTCGCCAAGCGGCAGCGTTGACGGATCGCCCAATCGAGATGGCGTGGCATGCTGACTACCATCGCCTCAACGGCCTCGGCAACGCGGTCGTCCATGTTTCCGTACAGGGCATCCGAGTCCGCCTCGTTTTCACTTTCGATAATCGCGCAACGGCCCCGGAAGCCAAGACGCAGATCATCACGGCGCTGCCAATCCGTCCACAGGTCCAGGCAGTAGTCCAGCGGCCCCACTTCCTGCTTGTCAGCCACCGGGATCACCCGCATGGCTGGCGCCGCCACAGCCGCCGCACGTCGCTCTTCCACAAAGACCACACCGTCCACTTCGATTTTCGCCACCGCTGTCATCTGCATATCCCTATCGTTTTCCATTTGCCCTGAAACCCTGCCCGGTTTCTACCCTGAACCAACCCTGTAATTCTTCGATCAGACCCTTTACACGCTTTTCGTTGACCCTGTTACGCTGAAACCCGCATGAATGCTTGCTTACACAGGGTTAACAGGGTTAACAGGGTATGACTACACACACATATAGATTTCTTCGATGCCTTCTAATTCATCAAACACACACGCGCACGCGGAAGCGGCCCTGCAAACCCTGTTAACCCTGTTAACACCGCATGAACACTGGCTTTGCGCGTAGCAGGGTATGTGCAAGCCCTGTTCATAACCTTGAAATTGTCCACATTCATATCGGGGCCTTGATGTCAGCCAGATCGCGGAAGCGTTCACACCGCTTGCTCAGGCTTTCCTTCGCGTCGTCACCCTCCTGATCCGGCACGTGCAGCACGGTTAAGAGCTTCTTCTTCGTGCCGATCGTGACCCACTGGCGGTCTTTCTTGAGGCGATTCCCCATCAGCTCGGCAAATTTGGTGAGGGACTGGCCGCGCAAGCCGAAGCGGGAGCAGTAGCGGTCATAGACCAGGTACAGGTCATTCGACAGGCAGGAGCAATACGGCGCATCCAGCTCGCCTGCAGCCCAAGCCAGGTAAAAC
>NZ_JBFRDW010000776.1:0-2481 GCF_052113985.1 Pseudoduganella sp. RAF53_2
GTTCAGGTCAGGCTGCACGCCGCGAATGGAAACCTGGGAACCTTCACCAAAGTCGCGGCTCAGTTGCACGCCGGTGATGCGCGACAGTGCTTCGCCGACGTTCTTGTCGGGGAACTGGTTGATGTCTTCTGCCACCAGCGAATCGGAAACGGTGTCGTTGCGGATCTTGCGTTCGATGGCCGATGCGACCGATTGGCGGGTACCCGTCACGGTGACGACATTTTCTTTCGGTGGTGCGTCGTGGCGGCTGGTGCCGTCCGCGTCGCTGTCCTGCGCGAAGGCGCCGCCGGTGGCGACAAGGTAGCAGGCGATGGCGATGGCTGTACGGCGACTCTTCAAGCTGGTCTTGCGGTGAAGCTGACTCACGTTGATCTCCTCCGGGTGTACGATCAAAAGTCTGATCGTTTAATGTTCTAGTTGGTCAGCGCATTCTATGCGCGTGAAGAACGGAAAAATCAGGCGTGCGCCAAAGAATCAGCATGATGATCAAAGTGTTGAAGAAACCCCGCAGTTAAAGGCGGTCTGCGAATAAGCATATGCTTGCTGCAGTGCGCAAACGCTCAATTCGGTGATTGAACACCCGCGTTCAGGACAAAGAAAAAGCCCGCCGGCTCTTGCGAGGCGGCGGGCTTTGCGCGGTGCAGAATGACTGTGGCGCTGAAGGGCTTATGCGCCTTCGCGCAGTGCTTTCTTACGCTCGTGTTCCTTCAGGAAGCGCTTACGCAGACGGATGGATTTCGGGGTGATCTCGACCAGTTCGTCGTCCTCGATGAATTCAACCGCGTATTCCAGCGACATCTGAATCGGTGGCACCAGGCGCACGGCTTCGTCGGTACCGGAAGCACGCACGTTGGTCAGCTGTTTGCCCTTGATCGGGTTCACAACCAGGTCGTTGTCGCGCGAGTGGATACCGATGATCATGCCTTCGTACACAGGGGTGTTGTGCTCCACGAACATGCGGCCGCGGTCCTGCAGCTTCCACAGTGCGTAGGCMACGGCWKCGCCGTCGTCCTGCGAGATCAGCACGCCGTTGCGGCGGCCAGCCAGTTCGCCCTTGGAAGCGTCGACCGGGCCGTAGGCGTCGAACACGTGGGACATCAGGCCGGTACCACGGGTCAGGGTCATGAATTCGCCCTGGAAGCCGATCAGGCCACGCGCAGGAATGCGGTATTCCAGACGCACACGGCCTTTGCCGTCCGATTCCATGTTCTGCAGGTCGCCACGGCGGCGGCCCAGTTCTTCCATCACGCCGCCCTGGTTGGCTTCTTCCACGTCGACGCTCAGATTTTCGAATGGCTCGTGACGCACGCCGTCCACCATCTTGAACACAACGCGTGGACGGGACACAGCCATCTCGAAGCCTTCGCGGCGCATGTTTTCGATCAGGATGGTCAGGTGCAGTTCACCACGGCCGGACACTTCGAAGATGGTGTCGTCGTCGGTTGGTGCAACGCGCAGTGCCACGTTGGATTTCAGTTCCTTGTCCAGACGATCGCGCAGCTGGCGCGAGGTCACGAACTTGCCTTCGCGGCCAGCCAGCGGCGAGGTGTTGACCATGAAGTTCATGGTCAGGGTTGGTTCGTCCACGGTCAGCATTGGCAGCGGATCAGGGGTGTCGGCTGCGCAGACGGTGGAACCGATACCGATTTCTTCGATACCGTTGATCAGTATGATGTCGCCGGCAACAGCTTCGTCAACCAGCACGCGCTCCAGGCCCTTGAAGTTCAG
Source organism: Pseudoduganella sp. RAF53_2 (assembly GCF_052113985.1). Taxonomy (NCBI): domain Bacteria; kingdom Pseudomonadati; phylum Pseudomonadota; class Betaproteobacteria; order Burkholderiales; family Oxalobacteraceae; genus Pseudoduganella; species Pseudoduganella sp. RAF53_2. Next base: position 1,729 of record NZ_JBFRDW010000776.1, read on the forward strand.
CACCTGGTTGATGCGGCCCTTGATCGGGGTCGCGCCCGGACCGTCGACAATGACCACGTCCTGGCCGGTCTTCACGCGGCCACGGTTCACACGGCCGATACCGATCTTGCCCACGTAGGACGAGTAGTCCAGCGAGGTGATTTGCATCTGCAGCGGACCGTCCGGATTGTCGTCACGCACCGGCACGTATTTCAGGATGGCGTCGAACAGCGGCTTCATGTCGCCGCCGCGCACGGATTCGTCCATGCCGGCGTAGCCGTTCAGGCCCGATGCGTACACGATCGGGAAGTCCAGCTGTTCATCGGTGGCGCCCAGCTTGTCGAACAGTTCGAAAGTCTGGTTGATCGCCCAGTCAGCGCGTGCGCCCGGACGGTCGATCTTGTTCACGACCACGATCGGCTTCAGGCCCAGGGCCAGTGCCTTGCGGGTCACGAAACGGGTCTGAGGCATTGGGCCTTCTTGCGCGTCGACCAGCAGCAGCACGGAGTCCACCATCGACAGAACACGTTCCACTTCGCCGCCGAAGTCGGCGTGGCCCGGGGTGTCGACGATATTGATGTGGGTGCCTTCGTACTCAACGGCGCAGTTCTTCGACAGAATCGTGATGCCGCGTTCCTTTTCGAGGTCGTTCGAGTCCATGACGCGGGTGTCAACCTGCTGGTTTTCACGGAAGGTGCCCGACTGGCGCAGCAGTTGGTCCACGAGGGTCGTCTTGCCATGGTCAACGTGAGCGATGATGGCGATGTTGCGAAT
>NZ_JBFRDW010000777.1:0-2480 GCF_052113985.1 Pseudoduganella sp. RAF53_2
ACATAAATGAGAGTTTTGGTCTTCCTTCCCATGCTTGGTGCGCTGCTGTCCGGCTGCGCCATGTTTCGCGATTCGAACGATCCCGCCAAGGATAAGCAGTATGTGGTGGTGGTCAATTCGCTGACCTGGGTTAATCCTGTGTCCGGCAAGAAGGATGGCACCCGCACGGCCTGGCCGCTGGTGCAGCTGGCCAATAATGAGGAAGTATTCCCGCTGGCCCAGATCAAACATTGTCCCGAGAACCTGCCCTGCGCCTGGGGTGTGCTGAGCGCGGCGCGCAATATCACCCGCTACGCTTATGCACCGGGCGGCGTTACGCTCGATATCGGCCTGGACGTGGACGTGCACCGCCGCCAGCAGGACCGCCGCCGCAATTTCCACACCTCGCTGGCGGTGCCGTCCGATGTGCCGGCCCTGAGCTACCAGAAATCCCAGCTGCAGACGATCGCCCTGCCTTACGGCAAGGTGTACCGGGTGGATCTGGAATACGGCATTAGCTATGCGATTTGCGCCCAGCGCATGAGCGCCGAAGGCCGGCCGGTCGACAAATGCGATATTCCATATATCTAGAGTTTTCCCGCTGTAAGGAGTTGTAAATCCGAGGCAGGCGCTGTCCGAATTCCCTATAGTATTCAATGGGAAGGAGATTTTTATGAAGACCTTATTTATCCTGCCGATCGCCGCGCTGATCCTGGCAGGCTGCGCGGAACCTGGACCGCGCTATGCAACGCGCAACGTCGATCCTTATCAATGGCATACCGTGTCGGTCACGCCGGTGCAGCCTGGCACCGTGGCGTCGCAGCAGGGCCGTGTCGAGTACACGACTGAAGCTGCGCCGGCCTATGTGCAGCAGCCGACGTATGTCCAGCAGCCAGCTTATGTGGCGGACCCGGTTTATGTGCCGGCGCCATACTACTATGCACCTGCACCAGCGTATTACTACCCGCCGGTGACGCTTGGCCTGGACTTCGTGTGGTTTGGCGGCGGTGGACACCGCGGCGGCTGGTGCTGCCGTGGCCGGCGCCACTAAGCCTTAGTGTGCAAAGAACAGCGGAATGTGTCYAAGCACGTCCGCTGAGCACAGCAGGAAGGTGGAAGTGGCCACCAGGCCCAGCAGCAATGCGCTGCCTGCAATGGGATGATGGGACATGATGTTCTCCTTAGTCATGTTCCCATCTTAGGCGGCTGGGCCTTGGGCGGGCATCGGTAAAAAGTCCGAGCCCGTGTAGGACAATTGCTCGTCGTTAAGTCGCGTCGCGGCTTACTTTTTTCCCCACAGAACGATAGCGCTTTCCGGCGCAGTATCCATGGCGTCCGCCAGCTCCAGCCACGCCTGGAGTTTTTCCGGCAGGCGCAGGGTGATGCCGGTGCCGTCGATATAGCCGATCTGTTCCAGATACTTGGCATCCATCTTGGCTTTGGACACGGTCGGCGCAGCCATGACCATGCGGTCGTACGCCTTGCGCGCCTTGTTTTCCCACTTGTGCAGGCCGCTTTCATCGAAGCGGTTGGCTTCGAAATACACCATCAGCGAGCCATCCGGATTGCCGAAGCCCACAATGCCGGCGCCTTTGCGAATGGTGGTCGAGTTGGGCAGGTCGAATTCTTCGGTGGGGACGAACACGGCGGCGCGGCCATCCTGGTTGGGACGGCCGACCGGCGTGTCCTTGCTATAGGTCGTAATGCTACCGACAACATTTTCCGCTGACATATGCTTAATTCCTGTTGCAAACAATATGAACATTCTAGCGGGAAATAGATGTCGTATGACAACGCTTGAAATTAATTTTGTAACTGCACCACGGTCGCCTGCAAGCCTTGCATATCGCTAGCTGCGCGGGCGGCTTCCGGCAGGGCTGCCAGCGCAAAACTGCGCACTGTCACGGGCGACAAATCGAGCTGCTTTCCGCGCAACAGGGCGATCAGGGCCTGGGCATCTTCAGGCTGATACATGAAATTGCCCATGATTTCCCAGTTGTTCAGCATCAGCGCGCCGTAGGGCAGGGCGAGTGGCACGTTCATGCTGCCCATCAGCACCAGGCGGCCGTTGCGGGCCAGGCTGTGCAGCACGGCGAGGGTGCTGTCGGCGCTGGCAGCCTGGCCGATCATATCCAGCGCCATGTGCACGCCGGCCGGCCCGGCCACTTCACGCAGCATGGCTGCATCATGCTCGACGTCGCCGGTGAGGACGGCGGCCACCACGCGGCCCTTACCCAGCGCAACCAGCGGACGCAAGGCTTCTGCGCGGCGGCCGACCGCCAGCACCTTGCCCGCGCCCATGGCCAGCGCAGCCAGTACGGCTGCCGAGCCGAAATAGCCGCTGGCGCCATTGATGGCGACCGTTTCGCCGGCCGCCAGGCGTCCGCGGCGCAGGCCGCCGAACGGCACCAGGAATTTTCCGAGGACAGCCAGGCGTTCGGCTGACATATCGCCCAGGCCATCCAGCGGCAGCACGGTGGAGGCCGGCATCTCAGCCACCT
>NZ_JBFRDW010000778.1:0-2475 GCF_052113985.1 Pseudoduganella sp. RAF53_2
GCGATGCGTTGTTCGACCGCCGCTATGAGGAAATTCYGAACACGAATCCGCCCAAATTCCACACGACGTTTGACCGCTTTACCGATAAAATTTTGCCGGATTTACAGGAAGGTTTGCTGTCCTCAATGCCCCAGCTGGCCTATGCCGGAGCTGTGGATAACAATGGGTATTTCCCCACCCACAATAAGAAGTTCTCCCAGCCGCTGACTGGGGACTACGATGTGGATATCATTAATAATCGAACCAAGCGCATCTTCAGCGATCGCACCGGAAAACGCTGCGGTTCGAATACCCGGCCCTTCCTGCTACAGACCTATAAACGCGACACGGGCGAGGTCATGCACGACCTCTCGGCGCCGATTTATGTGGATGGGAAGCACTGGGGCGGCTTCCGGATCGGCTACCGCTCTTCAGCCCACTAAACCGTTAAAGCAGGTGCCTGCCACATCGTGGCAGGCACCAGGTTCACGCCTTGGGTTTCAATAGGTATCGCTTTTGGGCGAAGTATTCGGCGCGGTCTTGGCCGCCACCGAATTCATGCTTTCCAGATGCCCGCGCAGCCACTTGTGCGCCGGGCTGCGCGCATCGCGCTCGTGCCACAGCATGTCCAGGTGCACGGCCGGCAGCTGGAACGGCAGATCTTTGTAAATCAGCTCATCTTTCATGCCGGTGGATGCGATCAGGTGTTTCGGCAGCACCGTCACCAGATCGGAATTGGCCACGACGCGGCCCGCGGTAAAGAACTGATTCACGGTCAGCAGAATCCGACGCTCGCGCTGTAACTGGGCCAGCGCCTCGTCCACCAGGCCGTGCGCGCGGCCGGAGAAGYTCACCAGCAGGTGATTGGCGGAGCAATAGCTATCCAGCGTCAGCTCGCCCTTGGCCAGCGGATGCCCACGGCGCATCACGCACACATAGGTGCCCGAATACAGCCGTTCATGCCGGATCGGCGAGCTCGGCTCGCTCATCAGCTGAGCGGCCACGCCTGGGAAGAAGCCCACCGCCAGGTCGATATCGCCCCGCAGCAGCATGGGACGCGGCTCGCGCGTGGTCAGCGGCACCATGCGCACGTTCACGCCCGGGGCTTCCCGCTCGATCGAACGCATCAGCGAAGGCAGCCAGAATGCCGCCGTCGCGTCCGCCATCGCCAGACGGAAGGTGGCATGGGCCTTGGACACGTCAAACGTCCCTGGCGTCACCGCCGACTCCAGCGCCGCCAGCGCGCTGCGCACGTGCGGCCACAGCGCCTCGGCGCGCGGCGTTGGCTTCACGCCGTAGGCGGTACGGATCAGCAGGTCATCCCCCAGGCTTTCGCGCAGGCGCTTGATGGCATTGGACACCGCCGGCTGGGTCATGGCGAGGTGGCCCGCCGCGCGCGTCAGGTTTTGCTCGGTCATTACCGCATCGAAAACGCGCAGCAGGTTGAGGTCCAGCGTGAGGAAGCTCATGGGTTATTCACCGCAAGAATGATTGATATGGAGAAACGCAATTGGATTAATATGTTGCGGCGCACTATAGTTACAATCAGATTCTAATTGTAATGAAACACCCATGTCTACCTACATGACCCTGATGGAAATCGTGCACAACTGGCCGCTGGTGATCCTCGCGCTGGCGCTGGTGATGGTTTTCAAGCCCCTGCTGTTCGGTTGCGCCAAGGCCGCCGTGCTTGTTGTTAAGCCAAAATTGACCAAAGAAGAACGCCTGCAGCGCCGCCAGATGCGCGATGCAATGATGCTCAAGCGTATGTTGAATTCGATGGAAGGCTCGCCAAGCCACGTTGCCGAGCTGCAAGCTCTGGCATCGCGCGTTTAAGCCTTATCGCGCGGCAGGTCCCTGCCGCGCCGCAGCAAAATCACTTCGGCTGGCCGCCCAGCAGCTTGGGCTTCAGCGAACTGTCCGCCGGCTTGTCGCCGATCCAGATCCGCATGATGGCGTTGAAGAAGCCCACGTCCGGCAGCGTATCGCCGACCTTCTTGCCGTTCAGCGTGCACACCGTACCCACACCGGGCAGCCAGTCCACCAGCAGCACATCGCCTTTTTTCAGGCCATCAATCGAGCCGAACATTTCGCCGAAAGCCTTGGTTTGCGGCAGGAACTTGGTGCGCTCGTCCGCCGTGGTATTGGCGTTCAGGCCGGTCATGAAGGCCTGGCCGAAGTCGTCCGAGCTCAGGTCGCGCAGGCTGACCAGCTGGATACGGCGGGGACCGGCAATGTTCAGGGCGCCTTGCACCGTGGTTTGCGGCTCTTGCATGTAGAAGCCCAGGGCATACACTTTGAACACCAGCTTGGTACGCACGCCGGCGCCGCTCAGCTTCAGATCGTGACCGCCGACATTGGCCATGTCCTGGAATTTCACGCCAGCGACTTCCACGGCAGCCAGCGCAGGCTGGACGAACGCGGACGCGAGCAGGCCGGCGGCAGCGGCGCCCTGCATGAATTTACTACGGGTGGTGTTCATTCTGTCTCCTAGGG
>NZ_JBFRDW010000779.1:0-2471 GCF_052113985.1 Pseudoduganella sp. RAF53_2
GGAGATGCCGGGGATATTGCCGATCAGAGAGCGGAACTGGCGCTCGCTGTCGCGCAGCTGTTCTTCCATTTTCTTTTGCTGGCTGATGTCGGTCACGAAGCAGACGTAGATCTGCTCATCGGCCAGCAAGGCATTGCCGTATGCGGTGCGGATCGGCACGTGGCCGCCGCCTTTATGCAGGCCCAGTGTTTCCGGGGCGCTTTGCATCACAGGCCCTGCAATCAGCAGGCGGATATTGCGGCCGATGACTTCCTGCCGTTTCCAGCCGAAGATGCGCTCACCGGCAGCGTTGAAGTCGCGGATGGTGCCATCGGCCTGCATGGTGATGACGCCATCCACCGCCGTCTCCAGCATGGTATGCATCCAGGATGCGGTCTGGCTCAATTGGCGGAACAGGGCGCGGTAGCGCAGCAGCCAGTTAAAGGACAGCACCAGGGACGCGAACAGCGCCGTGGTCAGCGTAATGGCAAAGGAGAGGAAATTGGCATTGGCGATGCCGCTGGCCGGATCAATCGGGACGCGGCCGACAAAGCGCGCCGCCGCCATGCCGGTGTAGTGCATGCCTGCGATCGCGCAGCCCATGATCACACCTGCAATCAGCGTCAGCGTGCGGTCGCTGAGATGGCCGCGCAGACCGCGCAAGCCATAGCGCACCCACAGCGACAGCGTGGCCAATGCGACCGCTACCACGATGGATAAACCGAAAATCCACGGATCGTAACGCAGCACCAGGGCGCTGCGCATCGCGGCCATGCCGCTGTAATGCATGGCGCCGATGCCGGCACCGACCAGCACACCGCCTTCCAGCAAGCGCCCCCAGCTCATGTGCTGGCGGCCCAGCAGCGACAGCGCCACCCAGGAGGCGGCCATGCTGGGCAGCATGGAGATGACCGTAATCAGGGGATCGTAGGAAACCGGCGTACAGAGATTGAAGGCCAGCATGCCGATGAAGTGCATGGCCCACACGCCGCTGCCGAGCGCCAGGCTGCCCGTCAGCAGGGCCGCGTTACGCAGTTTTGGATTGACGGCGCGCGCGCTCTGGCCCGCCATCTGTAAGCCCATCCATGACGAGAAGCTGGCTACCACCACGGATAGCACAACCAGCCACGGATTGTAGATGCCGTAAGTAAGCAGGGCCGGGTCGCCAGGCGGCGAAAACAGCTGCGACAGTGTTGTCATGTCCATGCTGGCCTGCGTAGTCCTCCGGGGAAGGCGCCGCCCCGGTTCGGCTGCCCGGTGTGGGCCTTATTCTGCGAGCAGCTTCTCAATGTCCGCGGCCAGTTCTTCCGGCTTGGTCGTTGGCGCGTAGCGGTCGTACACCGTGCCGTCTTTGCGAATCAGGAACTTGGTGAAGTTCCACTTGATGCCCTGCGTGCCCAGCAGCCCGGGCGCGGCCTGTTTCAGATGCTTGTACAGCGGATGCGCGTCGTCGCCATTGACTTCGATCTTGGCGAACATGGGGAAGCTGACGCCGTAATTGCGTTCACAGAAGCTGCTGATGTCGTCCGCATTGCCCGGTTCCTGCGCGCCGAACTGATTGCAGGGGAAACCCAGCACTTCGAAACCGCGGCCACCAAATTTCTGGTGCAGCTCTTCCAGGCCCTTGTACTGCGGCGTGAAACCGCAMTRGCTGGCGGTGTTCACGACCAGCAGCACCTTGCCCTTGTACTGCGCCAGGTCGGTCGGATGGCCGGCCAGGCTGCTAGCTTGAAAATCATGAACGGTGGCCATTAGACGATCCCCAAATGTTCAGTACCGGCGGCCAGATCGCGCGTCTTGGCGGCCTTGCCTTCGAGTTTGATGGCCAGGCGCAGGTCGTTGACCGAGTCCGCGTTGCGCAGTGCATCTTCGTAGCTGATCTTGTCGGCTTCAAACAGATCGAACAGGGATTGGTCGAACGTCTGCATGCCCAGTTCGCGCGACTTCTTCATCAGTTCCTTGATCTCATGTACCTGGCCTTTAAAGATCAGGTCGGAGATCAGTGGAGAGTTAAGCATGATTTCGATCGCGACGGCGCGCCCTTTGGCGTCCTTCAACGGAATCAGGCGCTGGGAAATCATGCCCTTCAGATTGAGGGACAAGTCCATCAGCAGCTGCTGGCGGCGTTCTTCAGGGAAGAAGTTGATGATACGGTCCAGCGCCTGGTTGGCCGAGTTGGCGTGCAGGGTGGCCAGGCACAGGTGGCCGGTTTCGGCAAACGCAATCGCGTGGTCCATGGTCTGGCGGTCTCGGATCTCGCCGATCTGGATCACGTCCGGCGCCTGGCGCAGGGTGTTCTTCAGTGCGATTTCCCAATCGTCGGTGTCCACGCCCACTTCGCGCTGGGTGATGATGCAGTTCCTGTGCGGGTGGACGAATTCCACCGGGTCTTCAATCGTGATGATGTGGCCGTGGCTGTTCTCGTTGCGGTAACCCACCATGGCCGCCAGCGTGGTCGACTTACCGGAACCGGTCGCGCCGACCATGATCAC
>NZ_JBFRDW010000780.1:0-2469 GCF_052113985.1 Pseudoduganella sp. RAF53_2
CTGGAGGCCTGGTCGATATGCCGGGCGCCCAGGCTGCGCAGCGATTCGCGCAGCAACTGGCGCACGCCGACGAAGTCGTCGACGATCAGGTATTTTTTATCGGCCCAATCGATGCCGGGCGTTGCGGGCGCGGTGGCAGTGGCGGGGGCGTTCATGGCAGGCGCAGGATGAAACAGCCGCCGCCCAGCGTGCCGCCGTTTTCCAGGCTGATGCTGCCCTGGCGGCCGCGGTGCTTGTGGCTGCGGGCGACTTCGCTGGCGAAGTAGAGTCCGAGGCCGCTGCTGTTGGTGAGGAAGTTGATGCCCTGCCCGACCACGGCGCCCGCTTCCAGCATGGACGACGGGAAGCCGATGCCGTTGTCTTCCACGCGCAGTTCCAGCATGCCGTCGTTTTCGCCGATGACGAGGCGGATCTTGTCCTTGGTGTAGCGCACGGCGTTGTTGATGGCGTGAACCAGAACGCCGAGGACGAGGTCTTCGTCGAAGGTCCAGATCAGGTCATGCGGGCAGCTGGTTTCGAGCTCTATATGCCTGGATTGCAGCAGCACGCGCTGGCCGCTCGCCAGCTGTTCGACCACTTCGCGCACTTGCACGGCGATCGGTTCGAAGGGGTAGCTCGGCTTGCCGACTTCCTTGTACAAGGCAAGCAGCTGGATCAGATTGTCGTTCAGGCGCTTGGTCTGGTACAGCATATGCGCCATCTGGGGATAGGCCGGGTTTTCCTGCGCCGCGCCCTGGGATTGCACAAGCAGATTCTCCAGCGTGCCACTGAGGACGCTGATCGAATTCTTCATGTCGTGCACCGTCGATGCCAGGAACATGAACAGCTCAGGCGAGCCCGGTTGATCTTCCATGAATTCTCCCGCTGTGCGCATGCTGTCAATTATAGCTTGCGGCGGGCTTTCAGGACGAAGCGCGCGGGGTCCAGTGCGGCTACCAGTGTTGCCTCCAGCGGCAAGGGCTCCCCTTCCAGCTGACAGGCCAGCAGCTCGGCGGCCAGTGGCGACCAGATCAGGCCTCGCGATGCGTAGCCGAGCAGTGTGTACAGGCCTTCGTGGCGCTTGACGTCGCGCAGGCGCTCAGCCTTGCCTGCTTCCGCGCCGTAGTCCGGCAACGCGCCCACCAGCGGCAGCCGGTCGGGGGCCATGGTGCGGAAACCCACGCGCCCTTGCAGCGCCGCCTGCCGCGCGGCGGCCACGCGCTCGGGGCCAAGTATCTCCTCCGCACGCAGCAGGTTTTCCTGCTGGCTTTCCGCGCGCAAGGCGCGGTCGTCATCGCGGTCGTATGTGGCGCCGATGCTCGTGATGCCTTGCACGGGTGGCGTCATGTACGCTTCGCGGCAAACAACCATCTTCAGCTTGGGGAATGCTTCCGCGGCGAGGTGCGTCACCTGCCCGCGCATGGTGTACAGCGGCAGCTCGCCCGCCTGCTCGATGGCGGTCGCCCCGGCGCCATTCGCCAGCACCACCACTGGCGCCGACGCGATCACCCGGCCATCCGCGGCGACCACTTCCCACTCGCCCTCAGCCCCCCCTCCTCGTGCGTCGCCGTCGCTGGCGGCCTCGTGGCGGCGTAAAGTGATAGCTTCGGCGTGGAAGATGCGTGTGAGGCGCCTGCCACAGGCGGCGAGCATGGCGCGGCAGACGGAGGCGGGATTCGCCCATCCGCCTTGCGGGAACAGCCAGGCGCCGTAAGGCGTCGGCGCGCCGAGCACGGCGTTGGCGGCGTCCGCGTCCAGCCACTGCACGAACTCTTGCGGGTACTGCCATGCCTCCACCACTTCGCGCTGCAGCGGTGCATGCTCTTCATCACGCGCCAGTTGCAGGACGCCGCATTGCTCACCGAGCACTGGAGCGCCGCCATCCGGCGCGAGTCCGCCTACGCGCCGCCATGCACGCATCGCATACAGGTACGCCGCGCGAGTGAGGCGCGTTGGGATATTGTCGTCCTTCGACAGCAGCGGCATGAAGATGCCAGCGCGATTGCCGGATGCTTCCTGCGCTGGTTCTTCATGGCGCTCGATCAGCGTGACTTGCCAGCTGCGCGCGGCCAGACGCTCGCAAGCCGCGGCGCCAGCCACGCCTGCACCGATGACGATGGCGCGGCGCTCGGGCGGCAGCGGCATCGGCGGCTGCGGCTTGCGGCTGGTGTAGTCGGCGTGCAGCCAGCCGCCGTCATTGGACTCCGCGTTTGCGCCGGGATGCCCGGTCCATGAGAATCCGGCAGCTTTCAGTGTGCGCAGCTGCTGCTCGTCGGGAGCCTGCAAACGTAGCGTGGCATTGGGTGCCGCCAGGCGGGACAGCGCRCGCATGGCGTCCAGTGGTTCGGGGATGACAAATTCGTCGACGCGCGCGGTAATCTCCGGCAACCAGCCGGACGGCGTGCCGCCAACGAGCAGATCGAGCGTAACGCCATCCAGCGCCAGCCGGTGCAGGCCCGGCACCGCCGTCGGCCAAGCAGCGCGCAGATC
>NZ_JBFRDW010000781.1:0-4467 GCF_052113985.1 Pseudoduganella sp. RAF53_2
CAGGAGCACCGGCGCATCTTCAGGGCCGGCTTCGCGGTAGAAAACGTTGATGCCATCGGCTTTGATCGTGTTGAAGCGCATTTTGTAACCTCTTAAATGTGTTGTTTATGGTTACCATCTTACGCCGGCAGCGTAACTTGTCAAGTGATTTTTTGATGGTTACAATGAAGCCATGGAGGAATGCAAGATGACTGAGTTCTATGGCGATCATCCCGCACTGGACCTGATCAACACGGTGGTGCAGGGAACAGAAACATGGCATAGCGATGCCGATGTGATGCAATGGCTGAAGGACGCCGGCTTCCCGGTGAGCGGCAAGGCGCCGCATGGTTTGCTGGAAGCCGGGCGCGGCCTGCGCGAAACGGTGCGCGCGCTGGTGCACGCCCGCAAGCATGGGCATAAGCTGGATGTGGCCCGTCTGAACGGCTTGCTGGCGCAATCGCAGCGCCACTTGGCACTGCACGCGCAGGCGGACGGCAGCGTCACACTGCAAACGCGCTACGCGACGGACACGCCCGAGCGCCTGCTGGCGCCGCTGGCCGAATCCGCCGCGCAGTTGCTGGCGGATGGCGACTTTAATCTTATCCGCAAATGCGAAGATCACGAGTGCACGCTGTGGTTCCTGGACCGCACCAAGTCCCACCGCCGCCGCTGGTGCAGCATGGCGCTGTGCGGCAACCGCAACAAGGTAGCCTCCTTCCGCCAGCGGCAAAAAGCGGAGGTTTAACGGCGCACCTGGACTGTGTCGCCATCCGCGTCCGCCGTGGTGACCGAGACGGTAACGCCATCGACGGTGACCGCATCGCCCGCGTGCAGCGCCGCGTCGCGGAATTGCCGGTCGACGGAACCGGTGCGGCGCTGGGTGCGGTAGCCGCCGCCAAGCGAACCGAGTCTCATATCGACCGTGTAGACCAGCAGGCCCTCCTGCTCCGGTAGCAGTTTGTCGTAGCCTTCATTGCGGCGCGATTCCATCACCAGAATTTTCGAACTGCTGAGCGGCACCATGGCCGCCTTGATGCCGCTGCCCTGGCGCACGAGTGGACTCAGCTTGATCGCTTGCGCCGGCCTGGTCAGGCACGCCACCTGCTCTTCCGGCAGCCAGCCTTGCAGATAACGGTCCCAGGCATTGTGTTCGATGGCGGCATTGCTCCAGCTGTTGACCATCACGCCCCACGAACCCAGGGTTTGCGATGCATGGTCCAGGTCTTCATCGACCAGGCCGAAGGCGTGGCCGGTTTCATGCACCATCCATTTCCATTTGGCGCCAATGATGCCGCGCTCTTCGTTGTAGTACATGTCCGCGCCTCCCGTGGCGCCGTTGAGCACATAGCCGGTGCGCGTCCACGTCGGAAAGGTAATTGCCGGGCCCATGCGCATGGTCGCCATCGGCATTTCCTTCGGCACCAGAAAGTACACGGCGTCGTACTGGCCGTAATCGATCTGGCCGTCGGTCAGGCCAATGATTTCGTTGCGGTAGCCGGTGAAATCGGCCGAGCCGTACTTGTCCGGCGAGAATGGCAGGCGCACCCAGCGCGACAGGATGTCGAAATCAAACGCCAGCCGGCCGTAGGACTGCTTCAGATAAAAGTCGCGCACGTCGCTGGCGAGCGGCGTGAAAAATGCGGCGGGATCGTCCTTGCCGCTGACTTCATCGAAATCCACCGGCACGATCAGCGCCCTGACGCGGCCAAACGATGGCAGACGCACGCGCACCTTGGGAAAGCCCACGACGTGTCGGTGTTGAAGCTGCGCACCGGCGTCACCTGGTCCATGAGCTGGCAGGCGGATGCCGGTTTGAACGTGGATGCAGGTTCGCTGGCCAGCGCCAGCAATTTCGCGCCACGCTCGCCGGGCACCGTGCCCGCATCGAGCGTCACCGCATACACGCCCTGCCCGTCCGGCTGCATGCCGCCGATGCTGGCGGCGCCACCGGCCGACACGCTGATCTGGTAGCGATGGCGCCGCAACGGCGATCCGGGCGGCTCAACGGTGTCGAGCAGATACTGGCCGGGCGCCAATTGCAGACTCAGGCTGCCATCCGGATTCGCGGCCGTAAATTGCCAGTCCGGCGCCGCAGCCTTTTGCACGAACACGCCCGTGGGCAATCCTCGAAGATCGGCCGGGTGATACAGCCAAAGCTTCAGATTGCCACGCCCAGCAGGGCTCAGCGCACGCGGAACCGGCGGCGCCGGGCGGGCCGGGCGAATGATGACGGGCGTGGTAACGATGCGGACATCGTGCGCGATGACGGCCATCTGCGCTCAGAGATTACAGACGCTGTGGATATTGGTGAAGGAAATACCGTGCGCAATCGCGCGACCGACGCAACTCACTTTTTCAGCGCCATTGTCGGTCAGGGCGATGGCGCCAAGGAACAGCGCCACCACCAGCGCGGCCAGGATCAGAACGCCGCGCCATGTATCGTTTATTCTCATTTTTATATAAAGCTGTAATCAAGCGAATAGAAGGGTGTTGTAAAGCGAAGCTGCCGTGGCGGCCRTCCAGTGTGCCTTTGACTTTTTCGATCGCCACATACACGGCCGACGTCGGCACAGCGCTGCGGTAGCTCAGGAATTCGCCGTAGCCCTCCGCCTCCAGCGGGCCGTGGTAGCGCTTGTCAAGCGTCATGCGGCCGATGCCGCAGCCCTCGGTCAGGGAGGCGTTCGGTGCGGGCAGCAGCTTTACGTCAAATTCTCCGTTTACCGCGGGCATTCTTGTTCTCCTCAGGCGGACTGGCCGCTGGCCAGCGCGTGCAATTTATTGATGGTTGACCAGTTGCGCGTGGTGACCGCATCGCCTACAGCTTTGCCCATGGCCGCTGCGGCGCGGCTGGCGAGAATGCCGTCCGCGCACCAGATGTAGGCAGCCCAGCGTCCCAACGCGAAGGCTTCGGGTTTCCAGTCCTGATGCGCGAGCGGCTCCAGCTTGGCGCGGTCGGCGGGATTGTTGAGCACCGCGACCAGCAGGCGGGAATGATCGTCCGCCACCTCGCACAAGCTGTTGTCTTCCACCACACCGTCGAGCTGTTCGGCATCGAGCACGGTGACGCGCGCGGCGACACCCAGCCGCATCACCAGCGCTTCCTCGATGCGCGTGGCCGACAGGCGCGCGTCCCTGGCCTCGCAATCGAAGACCACGTTGCCACTGTTAAGCAAAGTGCGTACGTCGGCAAAGCCCAGGCCGGTCAGCAGCTTGCGCAGATCAGCCATGGCGATACGTTTGGCGCGTCCAACGTTGATACCACGCAGCAGCGCGATCTGGCGGCGGGTACTCATCCTTTACCTCCCGTGATGATGGGCAAAGTATGCGTCAATCATTGCATCGGCGTCGCCCGCCTCATGCGTGCAGGCGTGCGTCCGGATGCTGTTCGTTGGCTTCGGCGTCGCCTGGCGTCACGCGCGGAATGCGCAGCGTGAAGACGGCGCCCTGGCCCACAAGGCTGTCTACGGTAATGGTGCCGCCAAACTGCTTCACTATCAGATTGAAGACGATGTTCAGGCCGAGGCCCGTGCCGCCCTGGCCGCGGCGCGTGGTGACGAAGGGGTCGAATACCTTGTCCAGCATATCGGGCGCGATGCCCTTGCCATTGTCCGCCACCTGCATTTCGATCACATCGCCCTGCTCGGCGGCCTTGATCCAGATGGTGCCCACGGCGTCGGCGTCGAAGGCGTGTTCGACGCAATTGAGGGTAAGGTTGGTGATGACTTGCGCCAGCGCGCCGGGATAGCTATCCAGCACAATATCGTCCGGGCACTCGATCTCAACGCCGATATGGGTTTTCTTCAGCTTGGGCTGCAGGCTGGACACCACTTCGCCGATGTATTCGTGCAGCTCGAAGCGGCGGCGCGCCTCGCTGACCTGGTCCACCGCGATCTGCTTGAAGCTGTGGATCAGGTGCGCCGCGCGGTAGGCATTGTTCATGATGAGGCGCGCGCTTTCGCCCGCCGTTTCAATGTATTTCTGGATTTCCGATTTCTTGATGGCGCCGCTGGACATGGCGGCATTCACACCTTCCGTGGCCTCCATCAGCACCGACGCGCTGGTCAGCGCGATGCCCACCGGCGTATTGATTTCATGCGCTACGCCGGCCACCAGGCCGCCCAGCGATGCCAGGCGCTCGGCCTGTAGCAGGGACTCCTGGGTGCGCTGCAGATCGTCCAGCGCTTTCGCCGTTTCCTGGGCCGATTTGCGGGCCGCGTCTTCCGCTTCGCGGGTGCGCAGAATGATCGCCTTCACTCGCCGCTGAATGGCGTTAAAGCCGCGGATTACATCGCCCAGTTCGTCGCGCCGCTTCTCGGGCAGCTCTTCCACTTCATCGCTGCCGCGCGTGGCCAGCTCGAACAGACCGTCGCGCAGTTTCTTCAGCGGATCGAACACGATGCGCAGGCTGAGCGCCAGGGCCACCACCAGGATGATGTCCAGCATCAGCACTTCAATGACTTTGCGCCGCACCTCTGCGGCCAATGT
>NZ_JBFRDW010000782.1:0-2467 GCF_052113985.1 Pseudoduganella sp. RAF53_2
CCACCAAACAGCTTGTCGCTCCCCGCCATGCCGCTCAGAGAATCGTTGCCAGTACTGCCGGTCAGGATGTTTTCCAGCGCATTGYCGGTACCTTTGAACGCCAGGCTGCCGGTGTAAGTCAGGTTTTCGACGTTGGCCGACAGAGTGTAGGATGTGGCGGAGGACAGCACAGTGTCGGTACCTTCGCCTGGTAGCTCGGTGACCGTGTCGCTGGCTACGTCGACATTGTAGGTATCATCGCCGAAGCCGCCCGCCATTTTGTCCGCGCCGCCTTTGCCGTCGATGATGTCATTGCCAGCGCCGCCATTCAGCACGTTTGTCGCGCTATTGCCGGTCAGTGTGTTGCCCAGATCATTGCCTATAATGCCTGCAGCGCCTGTGCCGGTGACGATACCAGCTTCGATGTTGGCGCCTAGAATATACAAGCCCGACGACATCGCGGCTTTCACCAGGTCATTGCCAGCGTTCGCGGCTTCGACGACGACATCGCCGGCGCTGTCGACCACATAGGTGTCATCGCCGTCCATGCCGGCCATGGTGTCATTGCCCTTCAGACCATCCAGAGTATCAGCGCCGGAGCCACCCACCAGGTTATCGCCGTATGCGCTGACTACGTTGGTCAACACCGCACTCATCGCCAGCGTGCCGACATCCGCAAACTTCATGGACTCGATGCCGGTCAGTGTTACCGTCTCGTAGGTGATGACGTTGGCCAGTTGCGTGTCCGTTGCGCTCACGCGCACAATCTTGTAGTCCGCGAGGTTGCCAAGCACCACGGCGGTATCGTCGCCTGCGCCGCCGTCGAGACGGTCTGTGCCGCCGTTGCCAGCTAGTGTGTCGTTGCCCGCCATTCCGCTCAGCTTGTCATTGCCAGCACCACCTTTAAGGACGTTATCCAGAGAGTTGCCGGTGCCGGTAAATGCCCCGGTACCTGTATATTCCAGACCTTCGAGATTATCTTTGAGGATATAGCTGGCCAAAGCCGCCCTGACTGTATCGAAGCCTTCGTTGGCAATCTCAGTGACGACATCGCCGCTCTGTTCCACGATATAGATATCGTTACCAGCGCCACCAAGCATGGTGTCGTTTCCCAGTCCACCAGCCAAGGTATCGGCATCATCAGTACCAAGAATGCGATCATTACCGCTACTGAACAGGCCGAACTGGACTTCCGCCAGCGAATACATGCGGTCGTCAAAGCTGAAACTCTCCACGTTCCGTGCGGTGAGCGTAATGCCAAGCGCCTCACTCACAAGCTGGGTGTCTGCCGGATTCAGACGAGCGATATGGTAGTCCGAAATATTACCGGCGAGCTGAACGACGTCGTTGCCGTTCCCGCCATCTACCGTGTCGTTGCCGGTGCCAGCGGCCAAGCTGTCGTTGCCATCGCCGCCAAGCAGGTTGTCGTTAGCGCTGCCGCCAATCAAAGTGTCATTGCCAGCTCCGCCATCAAGCTTATTGGCAGCAGTTGCGACTCCCTCAATACGATTGTCGAGGAGATTGCCTTTGCCAGAAAATGTAGCGCTGCCGATCGCCACCAGGTTCGCCACATTATTCCCAAGGATATAGCTCGCGAGACTCGTACTGACGGTACTCCCATCAGGGAGCGTCCCCATCAATCTTTCTGGCGTACGCATCTCATACAGGGCATTAGTTACGGCGTCATTATCAATCGCGCTAAGGAGTGCATCGAGATTAGTAAGATTTGTGACAGCCCGTCGTGAGCTCATTTGCACTCCAGATTGTAAAGTGATGTACGGGATTACTCAGGGTAAGCAAGTCAGAAGCAAAGCAAATCTAGAAACAATTAGGTTGTGCCAGAAAGTGGTACAACCTATTCCACCGATAATGCCGTTAGCTCGAAAAAAATCCGAGCTTTTGCAAATCACTTTCCAACCACTGTTTTCGTGTTGTCGTCGTAAGACTCATCCTAAACCTCGAAGAATCCAAACTCCGCCAAAATTCCATCAGATACTGACAACGCTCAGCACGAAATGGATCGTTTGCTTGCCAGATCTACTCGCTTAGTCCGCCCCTCGCTTCACTCCCCCATATCCTCCTCAAGACTCTTCTTTTGTAGCTGTTCGTGAATTCGTTTTGGGTGCGAGTCATCACTTTTACGATCTGTGACGTCCGTTGCCCAACTAACTGCATGCGCCTGCGTGCAAGGTCTCGGAACGCGCGATCGGCTTTGGGTATGATGTGGCTTTCGGCAGCAGACCAAGCCGAAGAACGTGCGCAAGATGACGCGCATCGGATTCGTCGCCATGAAGCTTGAGACCATCGTACTGCTTGATCGCCGTGGTATCGGCCAAGTGGAGCGAATGCCCAGCTGCTACAAGCCATCAACCAGCCAGTACCAGTTATACGTGGACTCCACGACCACGCCAAATAGCTCTTGCCGATACGGACTCCGCGCCACACAAATGGTCGCCAGATCGTTGAGCAACCGCTTCGAATACACGAC
>NZ_JBFRDW010000783.1:0-2466 GCF_052113985.1 Pseudoduganella sp. RAF53_2
CCGATGAACAACAGGCCCATCATGGCCTGCCGATCGGACGCATTGGCGATTGCGCCCGGCAGATAGCGCTGCAGCCAATGGCGATTGGCCAGCCCGGTCAGCATATCGTGATTCGCCAGGCGCTCCATATCGCTTTCGTACAGCTTGCGGGCACTCATGTCCTGCAGCGTGATCGCGAGACTGTCGCCGACGCGGATGATGCGGCGGCGTCCCCAGCTGATATTCATGTGCGCGCCGCCGACCATCTGGCGCTCGTCTTCGTGAAAACCGGACTTCATGGCGGCCTGATACACCGGCAGCAGGCTTCCGCCGAACACCGATGCGTCCAGCTCCGAAACCCGGCGGCCGATCAGCTGGCTGCGATTCATATTGTAGAAATAGGCGCCGCGCTCATTGCAGTCCACGACTTCGAAGTCAATCACTTCGTTGCGGCCATCGCGTAAAGCCATGGCGAGGTAGAAGCCATCATTCGCCTGTTCGGTCGCCGTGCGGTAAGCAAGGCGTGCCTCCGCTTCCTGACGGCGCATGCGCAACAGGCGCACGGTCTGGCGCCAACCCAGAATGCCAACACCGAAGGCCAATGCGGTGAACCACCAGGCGCCTTCCCGGCGGGCGGTCCAGTCGGCGCGGGCCGGCGCCAGCGCCTCAGTGACGGCCATGCCAGCGGTGGCCAGCACGGGATAGGCGGTCGAGTGACGCCAGCTCAGCAACCTGTCGGCGCCGTCGCGGAAGGCGGTGCCGGGCACCAGCGAATTGCCGCCGCTGTTATTCAGGTTTGGCGCCACACTGAACACTGATTCGCCGGGCGCCAGTTGAACGCGGTCGCCGTGTTGTTCCAGGCGCAGATCCGAGTTATCACCGGTTACCGCTACCACGCCGGCTGCGCCAAGCACGGCGCGGCTGTAAAAGGATGTGAGATATCGAGCGTCCACCGCCAGCGCGACGACGCCTGCGAAGCCGTCCTGTGCATCGTCCAGGCGGCGGCTGAATTGCACCAGATTCTGATTGGCACGGTAGTCGCCTGCTGGAATGTCGATGCGCAGCGCGCTTGAATTATTCGACTGATGGTAGGCGAAGGAGCGCGGGGGACCGAGTCCTGCGCCGCGCTGGCCATGTCCGGCAATCGTCAGCAGGCGGCCGTTGCGGTCGTACACGCTGACTTCCACGAAAGCCGGATCGGTGAACATGCCATCCCGGTACAGCGAATCCAGCTGTAGCTTGCCGCCCGACTCTTCCCAGCTGTGCTTGAGCTGCATGGTCACCTGGTCCATCTGCGCGATGGTGCGGGTGACGTATTGTTCGTAGGCCTCGGCGTGCAGACGCAGCTCGCGCCGGGCCGCCAGTTCGGTTTGCTGAGCCACGTGTTCCGATTGATTGAATGCGACCAGCCAATACGCCACCGCTGCCAGCAAAGCCAACACTGGCAGGGCCAAAGGCCAATAACGATCTGACACTAATCTTGACATTCGGAAACAACCAGCACGCAAATGTGGCGCATGATAATCCTTCTGTATGTCAGGAACATGACATGCTGCACCGTAATGGACTGGCGCAGCCGGACGCATTCAGTCATCATTGTCAAACCGGAGGTCTTATGACACAGGAAGTGACGCCACGCGACGAGCGCGCGCCGGAAATGCCGTTCCGCACCCTGCTCTATCGCTTCATGTTTTTCGACTGGTTATTCCGCGACGTTAGCGCCGCGCGTAACTTGTTCGAGCGTCACGCCGCGCTTCAGCACAACAAGTACATGAGCCGCTACCTGCCCATCTACTTCCGCCGCTGGACCGTCATGGCGACCTTCGACTTCGGCCTCGGCTTCCTGTTCGAGCGCGTCATGCAGGCGACCGTGCTGTCGGCCTACTTCTTCACCTGGTCCTGCGTGACCGTGGCCGGTATGGCCGTCATTGCCGCCGCCTGGGCTTTCCTGAATTTCGGACGCTTATCCTAGCTACTGGGGCCRCACCTGAACATCCTGCGTCCACGCCCGGGGCCTTTCGCATCTGTAATGCATACAAGACGACAGTTCTACGACACGGCAAAATATGCAAATGGTGCGATGACTTCCAACGTCAGGCATCCGATGACGATCTTGTGCCAAAGCCTGGGCGCTTGCTGGCGACGCAATAACTTGTAGCCAAAGTATGCAAAGCCTATGGCCAGGCTTAACGCTGCGATGGCGAAGGACAGCGCAGACATCATCGCCATGCCAAGTGCATCACCATCTCGAGGATGCCCCGCTTCCATTGCGGCCATGAGCTGCAAAAACAGGAGCTCGAATGCAAGCAAGGGCAGTCCGCCAAGAATCATCCCGGCCGCGATAACGTTTGACAGTGTGCCCTTGACTGTTTTCATATCGGCTTATCGATCAGAGCGGGCCTGAAGCGCCGCGCGATAGGCGGCGGCGTATTGCGTCCAGTCGGCTACCACCTGCTCATGATAGGACTGAGCATAGTCCATTAATGT
>NZ_JBFRDW010000784.1:0-2449 GCF_052113985.1 Pseudoduganella sp. RAF53_2
GCGCTTCGCTGGCGATGGGCGAATTCCACGGCGTGATGGCGGCAACGACGCCCATCGGTTCGTAGACGCTCATCGTCAGGTTGTCGCCGCGCGCCGGGGTAATGGTTTCTTCCAGCGTTTCGCAAGCGGCGGCAAAGAACTGGAAAGTGGCGGCAGCGCTGGCCACCAGATTGCGCGTTTCGGTGATCGGCTTGCCGTTGTCCAGGCGCTGCAGCTGCGCCAGATCCTCGGCCTCTTCACGAATCAGATGGGCCACGCGGTTCAGTACTGCTGCACGTTCATGCGGTTTGCGCTGTGCCCAGCCGCTGGTGCGGAAGGCTTGGTCGGCGCGTTCGATGGCTTCGTTGGCGTCCGCCACGCTGGCTGCGTGCAGCCAGGTCACGGCTTCGCCGGTGGCCGGGTAGAGCGTCGCGTAGCGGTCGCCGCCGCCTTTGCGCCATTCGCCTGCCACGCAAATCAATTGGTCTTTAGTCAGGTCCATTTGTGTCTCTCAAATCGACAGGGCATGTGCGCGGTTGTTCAGGGCGCGCACCACGCTGAACACGGTCAGCGCGGAGGTTTTGGGATTGGCAGCGAGCGGCTTGCCGCGCATGGTCAGTTCCAGGTTGCCGAAGGCGCCGGAAGCTTCCACGTGGTGCACGTTCTCGTCGACGCCAGGATCGGCCAGCAGGCGTACCTGCGTATGGTCGAGGCCAAGGCCGGCCAGCGACAGCGTGGCCGCCACATTGGCGTTCTTCGGGAACAGGCGCGCCGCTTCGCGTGCCGTGCCCTCGAAAATCACGGCGGCTTCAGTCAGTGCGTCGAGATCGAACTCGCGCTCGGCCGGCGTGTCCTTCCAGGCGCGCGGTGGTTTGCGGCCGGTGTACACGACCTTTTCCAGGCCGCCGATGCGGGCCGCAGCCAGCGCATCGATGGCGCCGATGGCGCCGGACAGCAGCTGCACCTGGGTCTTGCCGCGCTGCGCCGCCTGTTCCAGCTTTTCGGCCAGGCCAGGTTCGGACAGCGCACCCACGGACACCACCATGCACGGGATACCGGCTTCCAGCGCAGGCAGAATGTGCTCCTCGATGGCCTTGTGGCCGGCACATTCGATCAGCAGGTCAGGACGTTCGCCGTTCAGGCGGCAGGCCACGCGGGCGGTCGGCACCAGGGCGCGCACGGTTTCGCTTGCCGTTTCGAGCGCCGCTTCCGGCACGATCACCAGGTCGAAAGACACTTCGGGATCGCTCTTCAGCAGGTCCATCACGCCGATGCCAATGGCGCCGCAACCGATCATCGATACATGCAGCATGCTTCGCTCCTTAAGCCGTCGCCGCAACTGGTTCGGCCGCCTTTACCGGAGGACCTGCGAACGCAGTCTTGAAGCTGCCGATCGACAGCATGTCCACTTCCAGCAGGAAGGGGCCTTTTTCCGACAGCGCCTTGCGCAGCGCGTCGCCGGCTTCCGCCAGGCTGCTGATACGCACGTGGCGGAGCTTCAGCGAATGCGACAGCTCGGCGTAATCCGGCGTGTGCAGGTCGACGTAGTGGCGGCGGCCGCCGTACTGCACGTCCTGGATGTTCTTGATCACGCCATAACCCTTGTCGTTCATCAGCACGATGACCATGTCGGCCTGTTCCTGCACGGCCGTTGCCAGTTCGCCCAGGTTCAGGATGAAGCCACCGTCGCCAGCCAGGGTGAAGGTCTTCTTGCCCGATCCGGTCACGGCTGCGCCGATGGCCGCGCCAATACCCATTGCGAGGCCCTGCCCAATACCGCCGCCCAGTGCATGCACGCCGGCCAGCGGATCGAATACGCGCAGGTAGCGGTTGCCCCAGGTCGAGTTGGACACGGTGACGTCGCGCACCCAGTTGAAGTTGCGGCCCGCAGCCTGTTGCAGCTGGTCGACCAGCGCGCTGTAAGGGCCGAGGCCATCGACCAGGCCAGCAACGGCCGTATCGCGCGCCTGCTGCAGGCGCTTGATGTGGGACGGATCGATGTTCATCTTACCTTCCAGGCGGTCGGCCAGGCCTTTCAGCGCCAGTTCGGAATCGCCGCACACGAAGTAGTCGCTTTCGTAGCAGCGGCCTTCGGCAGCCGGATCGGCGTCGATGCGGAACAGGGGACGCGGCAGCTTCAGCTCATACTTCAGCGTTTCATTGCCGCGCAGGCGGGAGCCGACCACCAGCATGGCGTCGCACTCCTGGTAGAAATTCTCCACCGGCTTGTGCAGGTTGAAGGCGCCCAGCGAACGTGGATCGTCTTCCGCCACCACGCCGCGGCCCTGGGTGGTGGTCACCACACCGAAGCCCATGTCGATCAGGCGCTTGACCTGCGCCGCGGCGCCGCGCGAACCGCCGCCCAGCCACAGCATGGGACGCTTGGCCTGCTTCAGCTTTGCCGCCAGTTCGTCCAGCGCGTGTTCGGACGGTTCGTTGCGCTGGATCGGCAGTGGCTTGAAGTCGGCCG
>NZ_JBFRDW010000785.1:0-2449 GCF_052113985.1 Pseudoduganella sp. RAF53_2
GCGCTATAGTGGCCCGCTTGCCTGATCATGAACCACTTTGCCTTCTGTGCGGACGAATCCTGGGCACGCCCCACATCGACCGCTACCAGCAAGAAGAAGCGCTAGACGCTGCCGGTCAGGCGCTCGGTCCAGTCTTCCACGGCGCCGGTCGCGAGCCTGCGTACGAACAGGTCGCGCCAGCGTGCCGGCAGCGCGGCCAGTTGCGCCAGCTGGGCGAGGGCGTCGCGGTCGCCGGTGCGGTGATACAGGATTTTCAGAATGCTGGCCAGCGTCCATTGCGGATAGGAACGTTCGATCAGCTCCAGCGCGTCGCCCGGACCGGCCATGCCTTCTTCGAGCACGCGGTAGTACCAGCCTGTCTTGCCGCTGCGCTGAACCTGGAGGGCCATGTCCGGCTGGTCGAAGCGCGTGTTCAGCTTCCAGCAGGGCTGGCGCGTTTGCGTTACCTGGACGGTTGCCGAACCGAGCCGGTACACGTCGCCGATGCAGACCGTGTCCTCCGTCATGCCATGCGTGGACAGGTTCTCGCCGAAGGCGCCGGGCCGGCGCAGCACGGTGCGCTCGCCGATCGTTTCGCGCCAATACGGGTAATGCTCGGCCGCGTAGTGGTGCACGGCCTTTTCCGGTCCGCCGTGGCGCGGATCTGCCTGGCCGTCGCCTTCGAAACCATTGACGCCCAGCCGCAACGGGCGCGCGACGGACAGCTTGGCGATGCCGCTGTTGTGGCCAGTTGCGCCCAGCGGCTGCACGGCGCCAACCAGCAGGGTGCCGATCATCATCAGTGATGCAGCTCGGAGTGGGGATTGACCGCGAACACTTTGCCGTCGATGACGAGGCTAGGCAGCACCGTCACACCCGCGAATTCTGCTTCGTCGGTGCGTCCGGGCGCCAGGCCGAGGTTCACGACTTCGGTGGTGTAGAGCGCCGGATCGAGGGCGGTGCCGAAGACTTCGGCCATCGCCAGGCAAAGATTGCAGCCGTCATGGTAGAAAATGGCGGATTTTTTCATTTGTAGGACTCCTAAATATATGAAAGAATGGCATGCTATCATGAATTTGATATGGAGTCCTAAATATGCGAATTCACTTCGTGGTGCACGAGTCGTTCGAGGCGCCGGGCGCCTATGAGCAATGGGTGAGCGAGCGGGGATACGTGGCGACGTACTCGCGCGTTTATCTGCATGAGGCGCTGCCGGAATCTGTCGAAAGCATTGACCTGCTGGCCGTGATGGGCGGTCCGCAGTCGCCAACCACAACGCTAGCGGAATGTCCGCATTTCAATGCGGCGGCTGAATGCGATCTGATTTTACGTTGCGTGGCAGCGCGCATCATTGAATACGGTGACCTCGTGTATGGCTTCCAGTGCCATAAGGAGTTCACGCCTGAGGTGGTGGAATTGCTGATCGCCGCGTCCGCGCGTGAACTGGCAACGCTTACAGCGCACCGCTTCGTGCAGCAGCCGGACGCGCTGCGAGCGAATGACTACGCCGCCATGAACCGGAAGTTGTTCGGCTTCCTCGACCGGCTCATGGCGTCATACGCCGCTTAGGTACGGTTCGGGATCGTCAGGCCGCGCGCCACGGCAGGGCGGGCGAGGAAGGCTTCCAGCACGCGCTGCACGTTCGGGAATGTGTTGATCTCGACCAGCTCGCCGGCTTCATAGAAACCGATCAGGTTGCGCACCCACGGGAAGGTGGCGATGTCGGCGATGGTGTACTCGTCGCCCATGATCCACTTGCGGCCTTGCAGGCGCTGTTCCAATACATTGAGCAGGCGCTTGGACTCGCCGATATAGCGGTCGCGTGGACGCTTGTCTTCGTATTCCTTGCCGGCGAATTTGTGGAAGAAGCCGACCTGGCCGAACATCGGACCAATGCCGCCCATCTGGAACATCAGCCACTGAATGGTTTCATAGCGTCCGGCCGCGTCTTTCGGCATCAGCTGGCCGGTTTTCTCGGCGAGATAAAGCAGAATCGCGCCCGACTCGAACAGGGGCAGCGGCTGTCCATCCGGACCGTTCGGGTCAATGATCGCGGGGATCTTGTTGTTCGGGTTCAGCGACAGGAAAGCTGGCGACATCTGGTCATTGCTGTCGAAGCTGACGAGATGCGGCTCGTACGGCAGCCCGGTCTCCTCCAGCATGATCGACACCTTCACGCCATTCGGCGTCGGCAGCGAATACAGTTGCAGGCGTTCAGGATGTTGCGCCGGCCATTTGGCGGCGATTGGGAGGTCAGTCAGTTTGGTCATCGGATCATCGGTGTGCGTTGACAATGCACGCGATTATGATCGAATCCTGCCGGACTTGCAGGACGGTCCGCAAAAACAAAAAAGCCAACCGTGTACGGTTGGCTTCTCTGATCTATTCGTGGTAGGCCGTGCGGGATTCGAACCTGCGACCAACGGATTAAAAGTCCGCTGCTCTACCAGCTGAGCTAACGACCCGAAAG
>NZ_JBFRDW010000786.1:0-2424 GCF_052113985.1 Pseudoduganella sp. RAF53_2
GGGCTTGGACGTGGTGTACAACCATACCTATCGCGGCGGCCAGGATGAGCGCTCCGTGCTGGACCGCATCGTGCCAGGCTACTATCACCGCCTTGATCTGAAGGGCGAGATCGAACACTCCACCTGCTGCTTCAATACCGCCACCGAGAATCGCATGATGGCGAAGCTGATGATTGATTCGGCCGAGTTGTGGACGAAGTTTTATCACATCGATTCCTTCCGCTTCGATCTGATGGGGCACCAGCCGCGTGCCGCAATGGAGGCCTTGCAGGCGCGCGTCGACAAGGCGGCCGGCCGACACATTCCTTTGATTGGCGAGGGTTGGAATTTCGGCGAAGTCGCGGACGGCGCGCGCTTTGTGCAGGCGTCGCAACTGTCACTGAACGGCAGCGGCATAGGCACGTTCAGCGATCGTGGACGCGATGCTGTGCGCGGTGGCGGTGCGGGAGATTCGGGACAGCAGATGATTTCGCAACAAGGCTATATCAATGGCCTGTCTTACGATCCGAATGCTGGCGCAGGCTTGCGCCCTATCGCAGATTTGCTGCAGGCGGCCGACATGATTCGCGTGGGCCTGGCTGGCACGTTGCGCGATTATCCGATGCAGACTTATACCRGCGAGACGCATGCGCTGAAGGACATTGCCTATGGCGGCAATCAGCCGGCGGGCTATGCGAGCCAGCCGGGCGAGGCGGTCAACTATGTAGAGAATCACGATAATCAGACGCTCTACGATATCAACGTGTTCAAGCTGCCGCTGGCCACCAGCACCGAGGATCGTGCGCGCGTGCAGATGCTGGCTGCGGCGATCAATGCGTTCAGCCAGGGCGTGGCTTATTACCACGCGGGCTTTGATATTCTGCGTTCGAAGTCCCTGGACCGGAACAGCTTTGAATCGGGCGACTGGTTCAATCGGCTGGACTGGACCTATCGCGATAATAACTTCGGCGTGGGCCTGCCGCCGGCTGCGGACAATGGCAAGGACTACGCGCTGATCAAGCCGCTGCTGGGCAATCCGGCCCTGAAGCCATCGCCTGCCGATATCGCCTTTTCTCGCGACGTGTTCCGCGATCTGCTGCGCATCCGCGCCAGCAGCACGCTGCTCCGCCTGCGCACTACGGATGATGTGAAGCAGCGCCTGCGCTTTTTCAATGTTGGTCCTTCGCAGGTGCCGACCGTTGTTGCAGCGACCATTGATGGCGCAGGCTACGACGGCGCGGGCTTCCGCTCGCTTACCTATCTGATCAATGTCGACAAGGTGGCGCGCACGGTGAATGGCGAAGCGGGCAAGGCGTATCGCCTGCATCCCGTCCAGGCCAACGGCGCCGACAAGCGCGCCCGCGAAGCCGCCTACGCCGCAGCCACCGGGCGCTTCACCATCCCCGCCCGCACCGCCGTCGTGTTCGTCGAATAAGCCACAAGCCACGCCTCTTCCGCGGCCGCGGCGCCGCCAGCGGCGCCATGCCGCCGGACGGTAGCGTTCTCGCACCAGGGCGCCCCGCCGCCGTGGCGGCTGGCCACGGCGGCGGGGGCGCGCCGGATTGCGTTAGCGGTCGGCAGCCAGCAGGATTGTGCTGGCCTGGCCGCTGGTGTGGACGGTGCCGCCTTTGACCACATAGCGGGTGCCGGAGTAGTAATCACGCACCTTTGCGCCGTCGGCGAAGACGCCGCGGACGGTGATGTCAGCGGCGGCGCCTGTCGGTACATCGAGCGCGACGACGACCTTGTCCGCGCCAAGCGTGCGCTTGAAGGTGTACGGCGCATCCGCCAGTTTCTCGTGCACGCCGGCTCCGATGGATGGATGCGCCTGACGGAACAGACCCAGCTTGCTCCAGTGCGCGCGCACATCCGCCACGCGATAGCCGTCACGCTGAACGTTCTGCGCCAGATCATCCCAGTTCATGAACGAGCGCAGCTTCGCGTCGCCAACGGCATCCGCAGCATCGAGGCGGCGTGCGGTTTCGTCGCCGTAGTAAATCTGCGCAGCACCCGGCGCCAGCAGCAGTTTGGTAGCCGTTTCAAACGGCTTCACGCGCGCGGCATCAAAAGGATTGCCGTCGTCGTGAGAGTCCATGTAGTTCAGCACCGAGTAGCCCTTCAGCGGGCCATGCAGCTGTGCCGAGTATTTGCTGAACACCGACTCATAGGATTGCTTCGCATCCCATGGCAGGCCGAAGTTGATCAGGCTATCGAACCCATTCTGATAGAAATTGACCGTCGCACCACCGCCCATGTCGAACTGCTGGCCATGGGCGATGTTGTAGTTGTAGACCTCTGCCGTCATGAAGAACTTGCCATCGCCAAGCACCTTCTTGGGATTGGCGCGCTTCCACTCATCGTGGGCAGCTTCGGCGACTTTGCGCAGCTCCTTCCACACACCGGGCTCGGTGTGCTTGACCGTATCGCCGCGGAAGCCGTCAATGC
>NZ_JBFRDW010000787.1:0-2423 GCF_052113985.1 Pseudoduganella sp. RAF53_2
ACGAAAGGCGATACTCCATGGACGATCAAGATAACGAACACCTCAGCCTTCTAGCTAAACTAGCAAAGGTTGTTTCGCCGCATGTTCATCGTACAGTCATTTCAATTGCAATGGGCTTAGTCGGGGCAGTGATGCCGTTTCTTTTCAAAGTCTTTCGCGAAGATTCCAATTATTCTGTTGTCGTCCTGATTTTGGTTGTAGCAGGCTATTTTGTGCTCAACATCCTCACCGATCTACTAACAAATTCTATCGTCGATATTGAAATATCCGTGACCTCAGCAACTGTTCGGATAATGGGATTAGCCATATCCGAGCGAGTCGTCGCGGCGAGGGACGCGGCTCTCTCCCTAACCTATTTGAGAAGGTTTAAGGAGCGACATTCAGGAGTAAAGCTGGCGCTGCTAGCCTCTGCCACCGTACTCTCAATCCTTAGCTTGAGGTTCCCGGATCTTGACTTACTTCAGTTCGCGACGGTCTCAATCGCAGCGTTGGGTCTGCTCGTGCTAAAGGAGGCCGTGGTTCAGTATAGAATCCGCAACGGTTTATTTGGGACAACAAGCTTTGAAGCACGAGAACTCATCGATTTCATTGTGAAAAACTCAGATGACATTGATTTTACAGACGGCGATGGAAACCTTCGAAAAGCACTGCTTCCACAGGAGAAGGAGCTAGGCAACGCGAAGCCGCATTTTACGCCCGGCGGAGTGAGTATCTAATGGACAACGTAGACTCCGGCTCGCGTATCCTCAATCGCGCACTTGATATTATCTTCACAAAGTATCCTGCTCGTACAGGCTTAGGCGTCATACTTGGTTGCACTCTTGGATTTACAGCAAGACTATTCGCTCCAGCGCTTAAATCTATAGAGTTTGCCGACTTTTCCGGGGCGCCTTGGTGGGGCTGGATAACGCTCGGGATTCTGATTATGCATTCCCCGACCATCACGTCTCTTTTTAAACAGAAGGCAATCGGGAACGACGCCATTGATCAGGCTCTCGACCTAATTGATCGTGGCAACTTTACTCAGGCGGAACGTCGTCAACAATACCGGAACTTAATTGAGCGCGTTTCAAGCAACGTCGCGCTTAGTCAGACAACTAAGCGCACTGTGAAGAAAATTGAGAAGAGCATTACAGAAGGTGAAACAGCATCTCGGGGCAAATAGCTGAGAAATGGAATCTATGTTGACGTTTGCGGAAGTGCACATATCTGGCTTTGTCGAAGGATGTAATAACGGCGGGCGCGGCTGTTTATGCGGCCTCTATCGCCACAAAGGGTTTAACAACTTGGCAGCGTCAGTTTCGAGGTCAGCAGGACTTTGCGCTAGCCCGTCAGATCGCGCTGGCGGTCGCGAAGTATCAAAGCGCCATTGACGGAGTGCGAAATCCCCTAATCTGGTTCGAGATGAAAGATCGACCTGTCAAACTATCCGACGCCGAGAAGGCGAGATTTGACGGCATAGCGGTAGAGTACAAGAAGCGCTGGGATGCCGTGGTGACTGAGCGCGATATTCTCGAGTCCGCCATCCTCGAGGCAAGGGTGGTATGGAAGAATGGTGCCGAGCTCCTGCCTCTCTGGTCAACGCTGTTTGAACTGGAGAAGGAGCTCCGCCGCAGCGTCTACAATTACCTCACTTCGATCAATCCGGAGGCTTTGGCGACTGTAAAGTTTGCTGCAGAAAAAGCGCAAGGCAAAGCGCGGGATATTCTTTACGACGTCTTGGAGGCCGATCAACCCGACTCGTATCGGAGCGAGGTAGCGGAAGCATCATCCAAGATTGTTGAATGGTTGGCGCCAAAGCTGATGCGGTAATTATGTCCTCAAATGATAGCCCCGCCATACGGAGGGGCGTTCGAGGGGAGGAGTCTGCAGCGGCATAGACCGGATCACCTTGCGCCACCACTGGCGCCCAGCGCGCGACTGTTTTCGTCGGAAATACTCACACATAATCACGCCCGAGGACGCCCTAAAGGGTACATGCATTCTGCCGACATAGTCTCAGACTTTAATTCCAATTTTATGCTGTGGCCGCTATGTGACGAGCTTCTAATAAGGGTTGCCTTTTTCACTTCAAAAAGGCAAATTACCTGATGGCTATTTCCAATGCGTGCGGGATAGCTTTCATCTTTGTTAGGACGAGGAGCCGCAATGGCCAAGAAAAAAAAGAGTGGAGCTGACTCGATAGTCGGAGGCGTCATTGTAGTAGTGCTGTTCGGATTGTTTTCGCTACCTACGCCTGTTCTCATTGTTCTTGGTTTCGCTGCGGTCGTCGCCGGCTTTGTGTATTTGCAGTCCAAGTGGAAGAAGCCATCTGATACTCAGGCAGTTCCGAGGACACCCGCACCTTCGACTCCTACGAAATCACAGCACAAATCGGTGATGACTACGCCGAAGCCTCATCAGTCGGAGGACGCGTCGGTCGA
>NZ_JBFRDW010000788.1:0-2422 GCF_052113985.1 Pseudoduganella sp. RAF53_2
ATCGTGGGCATGGGCGAAACGCGCGAGTTGCGCGCGGGCCTGATCGCCCAGCTGGCGAACCTGAATCCTTACCCGGAATCGGTGCCGATCAACCACCTGGTGCAGGTCGAAGGCACGCCGCTGTATGGCCTGGACAAGCTGGACCCGCTGGAATTCGTGCGCACCATCGCCGTGGCCCGTATCACGATGCCGAAGGCGCGTGTGCGTCTGTCCGCCGGCCGCCGCGAGCTGGGCGAAGCGGTGCAGGCGATGTGCTTCATGGCTGGCGCGAACTCGATCTTCTACGGCGACAAGCTGCTGACCACCGATAATCCTGAAGCGAACGACGATCGCGCACTGCTGGCAAAGCTGGGCTTGAAGACCCGCGCCACCACGCTGGACTCCGTGCAAAAAGAAGCCTGCGGCTGCTAAGCGCGACCAACACATAAAAAGAGAATAGAGAGAGGCCCATGTTCAAGAAAATCCTGATCGCCAACCGTGGTGAAATCGCCTGCCGCGTCGCCGCAACCGCCCGCCGCCTGGGCATCAAGACCGTGGCCGTGTATTCGGAAGCGGACGCGAATGCCAAGCACGTCGCCGTGTGCGACGAAGCGGTGAACATCGGCCCAGCGCCAGCCAAAGAGTCCTATCTCTGCGGCGACAAACTGATCGCCGTTGCGCTGGCGACTGGCGCGGAAGCGATCCACCCCGGCTACGGCTTCCTGTCCGAGAACGCCGAGTTCGCGGATGCCTGCGCGGAAGCGGGCCTTGTATTCATTGGTCCGCCAGCTTCGGCAATGCGCGCCATGGGTTCCAAGTCCGCTGCCAAGCAGCTGATGGAAAAGGCCAATGTGCCGCTGGTGCCG
Source organism: Pseudoduganella sp. RAF53_2 (assembly GCF_052113985.1). NCBI lineage: Bacteria > Pseudomonadati > Pseudomonadota > Betaproteobacteria > Burkholderiales > Oxalobacteraceae > Pseudoduganella > Pseudoduganella sp. RAF53_2. The sequence continues at coordinate 846 of NZ_JBFRDW010000788.1, forward strand.
GGCTATCACGGTGACAATCAGGATGCCGCCTTCCTGCAGGGCGAAGCTGACCGCATCGGTTATCCGGTGCTGCTGAAAGCTTCCGCCGGCGGCGGCGGCAAGGGCATGCGCGTGGTGGAAAGCTCGGCGGCATTTGCCGATGCACTGGCCTCCTGCAAGCGCGAAGCGATCAGCTCTTTCGGCGACGACAAGGTGCTGGCGGAGAAGTACCTGCAGCGCCCTCGTCACATCGAGATCCAGGTGTTTGCGGACACGCACGGTAACTGCATCTATCTGTTCGAGCGTGACTGCTCCGTGCAGCGCCGTCACCAGAAAGTGCTGGAAGAAGCGCCGGCGCCGGGCATGAGCGCAGAGCGCCGTGCCGCGATGGGCGAAGCCGCCGTGGCGGCCGCGAAGGCCGTGGGCTATGTCGGCGCGGGTACGGTGGAATTCATCGCCAACCAGGACGGCAGCTTCTACTTCATGGAGATGAACACCCGTCTGCAGGTTGAACACCCTGTGACGGAAATGATCACCGGCACCGACCTCGTCGAATGGCAGCTGCGCGTTGCCGCCGGCGAGATGCTGCCGAAGAAGCAGGACGAGCTGACCATCAATGGCCACTCCATCGAAGCACGTATCTATGCTGAGAACCCGGAGAAGGGCTTCCTGCCGTCCATCGGCACGCTGCGCCATCTGGAAACTCCTGATTCGGTCAACTTTGAACTGGGCGGCGTGCCCGGCCATCCGGCCGCCGTGCGCGTCGATTCCGGCGTGCGCGAAGGCGATGCGATTTCGCCGTTCTATGATCCGATGATCGCAAAGCTGATCGTCTGGGGCGCGGACCGCAAGCAGGCGCTGGCTCGCATGGCGCAAGCGCTGGCCCAGTACCAGATCGTTGGCCTTGCATCCAATATCGCTTTCCTCAAACGACTGGTCGAAGGCGATGCGTTCTCCAACGCGGACCTGGACACCGGCCTGATCGAACGTAACCACGACGCCCTGTTCCCGCCGGCCCGCTCGGTCCCGGTGGCCGCCGTGGCACTGGCCGCCGTCTCGCTGATCGAAGAAGAGAAGGACAAATCCGCAGCCCAATCCGGCGCCAACAAAGGCGATCCGTGGGGTCAGGCGCTGGGCTGGCGCATGAACTTCCACTATGCACGCAAGCTGGCTTTCAGCGACGAGCATGGTAAAACCTACGAGCCGATGCTGACTTACCTGCCGCATGGCTGGCAGTTTGATATCAAAGGCATCGAGGTCGATCTGTCCCTGCAATCGCAGAATGGCGTTGATTTCAGCATCAAGCTGGGCGACACTTCCGTGCAAGGCACGGTGCGCCGCGATGGCGATGTATTCCACGTCTTCACCGGCGGCGGCCACTTCGTTCTGAACTATAACGATCCGATGGCCCACGCCGGCGAATCGGAAGCAGAGGGAGGACGCCTGACCGCACCAATGCCAGGCAAGGTCGTTGCGGTACTGGCCAGGAACGGACAGGAAGTGAAGAAAGGTGATGCGCTCGTCATCATGGAAGCGATGAAGATGGAACATACCATCTCGGCGCCGCATGATGGCGTGGTAGAGGAAGTGCTGTATGC
>NZ_JBFRDW010000789.1:0-2420 GCF_052113985.1 Pseudoduganella sp. RAF53_2
TGTCAGTACCCGTTGGCTTGCCTAACGATGAATGTGAACCCATCCGCGTGACGTTTGTCGATGAAGGCCATTAGGGCTTGAGTCGGCGGTCGAGCATCGCTTATCTAAGTATGCGCTCGCTGGTTTGGAAATCGCTGGCGTTGCGAAGCACTTCAACTTCACGTTCTTGGCTTTCAGACGTCCTTGCTTGTCCGTATTCGTACCTTCCGATTTGGCAGTATCACGGCCGGGTAACCAAGCGCCGCAAGGCGATCAATGCAGTGTCAACCCCAGGCAACATAAGCTCCAAGGCCACTTCAGTGAGTTCCCATTCGTTGCTTGAAGCAGCATTGCAACGCTGTGCGAGCCAACTTTGGCAGTCTTGCGAGGTTATATGGCGGTCCAAGAATGTGGTTTTTGGTGAGAATTTTGTTATAGAAATCTATCGAAAAACAACTGAAGCGAAGCATTTTCACCAACTGGAGACAGCAATGAATTGGAAGAAGCGGAGTAAGCTCTGCTTGGCCGCTATGTGCATAGCGGCCTTGAGTGGCTGCGGCGGGAAAAAAGCTGGGGAACCGGACGTGACGCCAATGAGCAAAGATGAGGTCGAGGTAACTCGCACGTCATTTGGGGTGCCGCACGTTAAGGCGACAACCGAAGCCGGTCTAGGCTATGGGTTAGGTTATGCGTACGCGCAAGACAATATTTGTCTCATGGCGGACGCTTTGGTCACAATGGCTGGCGAACGATCAAAGTATTTCGGTCCGAATGAGACATACAGGCTGTTCGGCGGGGTAGGGAACGATGCAGTAGTCAATATTACCAGTGACTTTTACCACAAATATTTGAACGAACCTGAGTCTGTTAAGGCGACACTTGACAGTCAGCCGGCAGAGCTGCAGTCGCTGCTATCAGGGTATGCCCGCGGATATAACCAATACTTAGCATCCGTTGGAAGCAACCGCCTTCCAATTGCCTGCAGGGATAAACCATGGGTGCATCCAATAACGGCAGAGGATCTGATCCGTCTGGTGCGTCACTACACCGTTATGATGAGTGGGGGGGATATAACGCTCATGCAGGCATTTGTGGACGCTGCCCCGCCCACCGGTAACGCGATGGTCAGTTTCCATTCGAAAAAATCACCAAATGTTGCGTGGTCCGGTTTGGCAGAACTATCTCGATCTACTGTGCGCAGATCGGATTGGCCTGAATCCAATTTTGGAAGCAATGCAGTGGCAGTGGGCAAGGAAGCGACAGAAAGCGGACGTGGGCTCCTTTTCGCCAATCCCCATTTCCCATGGGGGTCAATTGCGCGCTTCTACCAGATGCATTTGACTATTCCTGGGAAAATGGATGTGATGGGGGCCTCACTCGGTGGCTTACCGGTGGTTAATATTGGTTTCAATAATAACGTGGCTTGGAGTCATACTGTTAATGGAGCGCCTCGCTTCGTCTTCTACGCGCTCGCACTCGATCCTTCCGACCCGACTAAGTACTATATGGACAATCAGTCCAAATCCATGGTGAGGAAGGAGATTTCCGTTGAGACGACAGTTAACGGCGTTTCCTCTATGGTCAAACGCGTGTTTTATTTCAGTGAGCATGGCCCGATCGTTGTTAATTCTGATCTTGGTGCACTATGGAGCCGGCAGAATGCGGTAGCGTTAGCTGACGTGAATTTCAATAACACTCGTATGCTGCAACAATGGTGGGAATTCGCGCGTGCAACCTCCTCCTCGGACATTAAGGCGTCGTTGGAAAAGACAGTCGGCGTGCCCTGGGTTAATACTATTGCCACCGACCGCGACGGTGCCACATTTTTTGGTGCAGTCACGCCCGTTCCGAATGTAACCGATGCCAAAGCGACAGCTTGCATCCCGCCTCCCTTCGTGCCAATGAAAGCAATGGGGTTCTGGGTTCTGGCCGGCACTACTTCCGCGTGCCTGCTCGACGATGATCCTGGTGCGCCACAAAAGGGGATTTTCGCCGGGAAGAATCTTCCCACCTTGCTTAGAAACGATTATGTTCAGAATAGCAATGATGGCCCATGGATGACTAATCCGTCGCAACCCTTGCGCTCCGTCGCCGAAATTATCGCGCCAAATTCGGGCCCACAAGGTGCAAGAACGCGGCTCGGTGTGACACAGATCGAAGATCGCTTGTCCGGAAAAGATGGATTATCTGGCCGTAAATTCACCGCAGAAAATCTGCAGAAAATTGGCTTGTCCAACGAGCCGTATTTTGCGCGCCTACTGCTCGCTGATTTACGGGAAGCCTGTACAGCGCCTTCAGCCGACATCGTCAAGGCTTGCACAATCCTTGCAGGATGGGACGGCAAAGCCAACAAGGAAAGCGTCGGCTGGCCGTTGTTCCAGCAATGGCTGGCGGTGATGCAGCTTAGCGGGTTGGACTACGACAAGTTGAAAGCAGATCCG
>NZ_JBFRDW010000790.1:0-2402 GCF_052113985.1 Pseudoduganella sp. RAF53_2
GTCGTGCCCAGTGAATTGAAGGCCTGCGTCAAGGTCAGGCGGCTGGACGCGGTACGCGCCGGACCAAGCACGGTAACAAAAGGATTCGCCGCCACCTGCAGGATGGTGATGCCCGCTGCCAGCACGAAGAAGGCAAACAGGAACAGCGTATAGCCGCTCTCCGCCGCCGGATAGAACAGCGCGCAGCCGCCGGCCGCAATCAGCAGGCCTGTCACCGCGCCGCGCTGATAGCCGATGCGGCGAATCAGTCCGCCCGCCGGCAGCGATACGATGAAGTAGGCGCCGAAGAAGCAGAACTGCACCAGCATCGCCTGCACGTAGCTGAGCGTATATTTCGCCTTCAGATGCGGGATCAGCACGTCATTGAGCGACGTGAGCAAGCCCCACATGAAGAACAGGATGGTGATGATGACCAGCGGCGCCGTGTTATTGCCGTTGGCATCGTGGGTCGAATGCGCCACTGGCGCGCTAGCATTGTGTGCGGTATTTGCCATGACCGTTCCTTATTTCAGATCTTCGCAGCGCACCGCATCGGTGGCGCCGGAGACAATCTCGATATTCGCAAACGATGCCGCAAACGTTGCGTCTGACGTAATGCTGAATGGCGTATCGACGCGCTCCGGATGCAAACCAGCGAAGCAAGCCAGGGGAATCGAAACACTCTGCTTGCCCTTGCCTGCCAGGCGCTGGAACAGCGCGGTCGCATTGACCGTGCTGTCCTGCATTGCCAGCGTTACCTTGCCCTGCGGCGCCGCCGACACGATGGTGGCAAAGTGCAGCGCGCCATCCTTGGCCAGCGCCGGCGGCAGGGCCAGCGGCTTGGCGCCATGCGCTTCAACGGATGCCGGACCGGTCCAGGTCACCAGCTTGGCGTCCTGCTGGGTATTGATCTGCGAAGTCTGCACCTTGATGCCCGGCAGCTGGAAGGTCGCGTTCAGGTCTGCGCCCAGTGCCTGGCGTTCGCTGCCGCTGCGGATCGCGAGCGGGAAGCTGGCACGGTCGGCCTGGCTGAAAACAGGATAGCTATTGCCGCCGCCGCAACCGCCCGCCGCATACGAGGTATCCAGCTTGCCCAGTTTCGAACGCTGTCCGTTTTTCAGACCATAGCCATAGGCGAACAGCGGCGAATAATCGGCATCGCCTACGTTCAGCGGCGTCTGGCAGGCCGACTTCGGCCACGAGAAGGACAGTTTGCCGCGGAAGTCGTATTTCTGTTTGYCGGCCACCAGCAGATCAGATACGCCCTTGCCTTCGGTGCCTGGCAGCCAGGCCGCGATAAAGGTATCCGACAAATTCAGCAAATCGTTGGTGTACAGAGGACGGCCGGAAACGAACACGGTCACCACCGGCTTGCCCTTCCCTGCCACGGCCTCCAGCACGGACAAATCCTCCGGATAACGGCTGCTGTGGCGCAGCGTGCCGGACGGGCCGATATCGCCATCGCCTTCGGCGTATGGACGCTCGCCGATCACGGCGATCACGGCATCGAACTTGCTGACATCCACATCGCGCGCATCGGCACTGAACAGCACATTCTCGGCGCCCGCCGCGGCGCGGATGCCGGCCAGGATGCTGTCGGCGTTCGGGAAGTCGGCATTGGTGTTGTCCGTGCCCTGCCAGGTCAGCGACCAGCCGCCGGTCTGGTTGGCGATATTGTCCGCGGTCTTGCCCACCACCAGAATCTTCTTGCCGTGTGCCAGTGGCAGCGCAGGGCCTTCGTTCTTCAGCAGCACCAGCGATTCACGTACCGCACGGCGCGCCAGCTCGCGCGCCAGCAGCGCATCGTTCTTGCCCGCGTGGGCGTTCTGCGCAGGGCTCTTACCAAACAAGCCAGCGCGCAGCTTCACGCGCAGGATACGGGTCACGGCATCATCAATGCGCGCCATCGGAATCTCGCCGGACTTCACTTGCGCGATGGTGTTGGCGATAAAGGCCTTCCAGTCATCCGGCACCATGATCATGTCCACGCCGGCATTGATCGACTGCGGGCAGCTGTCGTTGCGGCAGCCCGGTACTTCGGCGATGGCGTTCCAGTCGCTGATCACAAAACCGTCGAAGCCCATCTTGGTCTTCAGTACATCGGTCAGCAACACTCGGCTGCCGTGCATCTTGCCGTAATTGACGCCTGCGCTGACATCGTCCCAGCTGTTGAACGACGCCATCACCGTCTGGGCTCCCGCCGCCAGGCCGGTGTAATAGCCGCGGGCATGGATATTCATCATCTGCTCGGCCGTGGACTTGTTCACGCCACGGTCCTTGCCCTGGTCGGTGCCGCCGTCACCCATGAAGTGCTTGATACTGGCGACCACGTTGGCATCGTTCTTGAAACTGCCCTGCAGACCGCGAACGTAAGGACCTGCATAGCTTTCGACTACTTCAGGGTTTTCCGAGAAGCTCTCGTA
>NZ_JBFRDW010000791.1:0-2400 GCF_052113985.1 Pseudoduganella sp. RAF53_2
ATCATAATCAGCGGCATGATCCGCCATGCCGCCTTGCGCACAACGGCGGCTTCGGTCACCGCGCCGCTGCTTAGCGTCTGATCGGCCGCTGCGGCGGCCAGTATGCTTTTCGTGGACATAAAAGGTCTCCTTTGCCGGCGCTTTCAAGGGCCGGTCATTAGTTTAAGTGTGTCGGTCATTCTTGGCGGGTCAAACGACCCGCCCTACGTTGGCGGATCATTGACCCGCCGAATTCAAGCCGCGATGGGCAGCAGATCCGGTGGCGTTGGATGCAGGTCGCTATTGCGTCCCGCCTTGACGACCTGTCCCGGCAAGTCGTGCCCCAGCAACGGCGGCAAGGTGCGCGACAGCGCGATCAGCGCAGGCAGATCGATCCCCGTCGGGATACCCATCTCCTCGCACATATTCACCAGGTCCTCGGTACAGATATTCCCCGAAGCGCCCGGCGCGAAAGGACAGCCGCCAAGGCCGCCCAGCGAAGCATCGAAGCGGCGCGCGCCCGTGTCATAAGCCGCCAGCACATTGGCCAGGCCCAGGCCGCGCGTGTTATGGAAGTGCAGCGTCAGCTCGGATGCCCGCACGCGCTCGCGCACCCGGCGCACGATGCGCGCGACCTGACGCGGATTCGCCATGCCCGTGGTGTCGGCCAGCGTGATGCCCTGCATGCCCAACTCCAGATACTGGTCGACGATACGCAGCACCAGGTCTTCATCGACCTTGCCCTCGAAGGGACAGCCGAACGCCGTGGCAACCGTACCGTTCAGCGAGGCCGCGCTGCCGGTTGCGGCAACGATGTCGCGGAAGCCAGCCAGCGACTGTTCGCGCGTCATGCGCATATTGGCGCGGTTGTGCGTCTGGCTCGCGGACATCACCAGATTCAGCTCGTTGGCGCCCGCCTCCAGCGCGCGCTGCGCACCCTTCAGGTTCGGGATCAGTGCCACATAGATCACACCGGGGCGGCGCTGGATGCGGCGGAATACTTCATCGCCATCGCGCAGCGCTGGAATGGCTTTCGGTGACACGAACGATCCGGCCTCGATGCGCGTGAAGCCCGCCGCAGACAGCGCATCGATCAGCGCCACCTTGGTTTCGGTCGGCACGAACACCGGCTCGATCTGCAGCCCGTCGCGCGGTGCGACTTCCTGAACGATCAGCATTGCACCACTCCCTGTTCGCGCAGACGCGCAATATCGCCTGCCGTCATGCCCAGATCCGCCAGCACGGACGCGGTATGCTCACCCAGTTGCGGCCCCTGCCAGCGCACTTCGCCCGGGGTGTCCGACAGCTTCGGCACGATGCCCGGCATTTTCACGTGCACGCCATCCGGCAGCGTGGAATCCAGGATCATGTCGCGCGCCTGGTAATGCGGATCGGCGACGATGTCCTTCACCGAATAGATGCGGCCGGCCGGCACTTCGGCGCGCTCCAGCGTTGTTAGCACGTCTTCGATGCTGTGTGCCGAAGTCCAGCCGGCGATGGCCGCATCGATCAGGCCCACCTGTGCGGCACGGCCATCGTTCTGGGCGAATTGCGGATCTTCGGCCAGATCGGCGCGGCCAATGGCGTGCATCAGGCGCTTGTAAATCGGGTTGCTGTTACCCGCGATGACGACATAGGAACCGTCGCGCGTCGGATAGGTATTCGAGGGGGCGATCCCGGGCAATGCACCGCCGCTGCGTTCACGCACATGGCCCAGCAGATCATATTCGGGAATCAGGCTTTCCATCAGATTGAACACGCTTTCGACCAGCGACACATCGACCACCTGGCCATTACCCTGCCCCGTCTTCACGCGCAGCACGGACATCAGCGCGCCCATCACGGCATGCAGCGAGGCCAGCGAATCGCCCAGGCTCACGCCAACGCGCGCCGGCACACGGCCTTCTTCGCCCGTTGTGTGACGAATGCCGCCCATCGCCTCGCCAATCGCGCCAAAGCCCGGACGGTCTTTGTACGGGCCGGTCTGGCCGTAACCCGAAATGCGCACCATGGTCAGCTTCGGGTTCAGCGCATGCAGCGTATCCCAGCCCAGGCCCAGCTTTTCCAGCGCGCCCGGCTTCATGTTCTCGATCAGCACATCGGCGCCTTCAGCAAGCCGCTTGACGATGGCGATGCCTTCCGGCGACTTCAGATTGATCGAAATGGATTTCTTATTGCGCGACTGCAGATACCACCACAGCGAGGTGCCCTTGTGCAGCTTGCGCCATTTACGGATTGGGTCGCCCTCGCCGGGCGCTTCGATCTTGATGACTTCCGCGCCGAATTCGGCCATCAGGCGGGCGGCGAAAGGTGCGGCGATCAGGGTTCCGATTTCGATAACCTTGATGCCGGTGAGCGGTCCACTCATTGCGTGTCTCCTTCTGTTAGTGTTAGCAGGATAGACAACGCTCTGCGTTTCCG
>NZ_JBFRDW010000792.1:0-2389 GCF_052113985.1 Pseudoduganella sp. RAF53_2
CGGCCTGCGCGACCGCTGCGCGCCCTACCGCTGGCAGCGCGACCGCTGACTGCCCAAACGCCTGCTGCGCGGCTGCTGGCTGACCGGGGACCGGGTCGCGCCATGTGGCGACGGGGTTGCCGATTCCGGGCTTGGCGCCGGGTGCGCCGATCGCTGGCCAGCCGTCGCGCCATTGCATTGGCTGGAGGTGGACGATGCGGCCGTATGCCTGTTTATCCTGGAAATGCAGGAACCAGTCGCGGCCATCCTGCGCGCGCACCCATGCTCCCTGATGCGGGCCGTTGACCACAGAGCCGCCCTGCTCCATGACGACGCGTTCTTCGTAAGGTCCGCCGATCGCGCGGGAACGGAACACGGCTTGCCAGCCATCTTCCACGCCGCCAGCCGGCGCAAACACGTAATACCAGCCATCGTGCTTATAAAACTTGGGGCCTTCCAAGGTCTTGTAACCCGGCAGACGATTGCCGTCGATGACGACAAGGCCTTTCTCATCAAGCATACGCTGGCCGTCAGGAGACATCTGGCGCAACGTCAGCACATTGTTGAAGCCCGCCCGGCTCTTGGCCCATGCATGCAACAGATAAACCCTGCCATCGTCATCCCACAGCGGCGTCGGATCGATAATGCCCTTGCCCGGCAAGAGCAGATGCGGTGCGCTCCATGGACCTGCAAAGTTGGCGGCCGTGATCACGTAAACGCCGAAATCCGGGTCCGGATAGAAAATCCAGAATTTGCCGTCGTGATAGCGCAGGCATGGCGCCCACACGCCGTCGCCGTAACGCGGCACGGCAAAATGGGCCTCCGGCACCAGGCGCGGCAGCGCGTGACCGGCCAGCGTCCAGTTGACCATGTCCCTGGACGTCAGCAACGGCAGCCCCGGCACGCTGTTGAAGCTGGACGCAGTCATGTAATAGGTATCGCCGACGCGGATCGCATCAGGGTCTGAATAATCCGCATGCAGCACTGGATTCTGGTAATGGTCGAATACACGCAGACGATTGACCAGCTGTGCGGCCTCGCCTGCGCCGAGCACGCGGCCAGCCTTGCGCGACGACAGGTCGAGCGGCTTGCCTTCCAGGTCCATGGAGTTCGATTCGAACCAACCGGTGCCACCGCGCGGTTCTCCGCTCCAGCCGGCAGGCGCGATATGCGTGTCCATGCGGCTATTAATGTAGGTCACCTTGTCCCATGCAGTCGGCACGCCGAAACGGGCGAGGTAGATGGAGCCGGGCAGCGTATCATTGCCCGCCGGACCGGGGCCGTGGGTGAAACGGCTGTTCAGGAAGACAAAGCCGGGATCGTCCGTCCCTACAGTGCGTGCTTGCACGACGTATCCACCGCGTGCGGAGCCGCCGCTGTGGCCAAGCGAACGGATCTCGCACTCCTCGAACAATGCGCCATGGTTGAAGCCCCAGATGAAGTCAATCGTGCCGGCGATCAGGCTTTGGTAGAACCACGAGTAACCCTTTACCTGGATCGTGTCCTGCTCGCTGACAAAATTGGAATGCGTGGCGATGAAACGGCCTTCGCTGGAGAAGTTGACGGCTTCCGCTTGTCCGCCGATGGTCTTGCTGTTCCAGGTCGTGTTGAAGACCGTGAGCGTGTCCAGGGTCAGCATGTCGGCGTCTTCGATCAGGAAGACGGAACGGCCACCGTTGGCGCCAGGAGCCAACTGCGGCTGGCCGACGCCGCTGCCGGCGTTTCGGCCGTCGCTGTTCTCTTCGGCGATGACAACGCCTTCGCGGCTTTCGCCATGCAGAGTGACGTTGTTTTTGCCGCGCAGGTAAAGCAGTTCGTTGTAGCGGCCGTTGGCGATGTTGACGGTCACCGGTTCGTCACGCGGGACGTTGCGCATGACGTGATTTAGCGCGCCTTGCACGGTACGGAAGTCGGCGGCGCCGTCGTCATCGACCGTGATTACGCGGCTCGTCGGCGGCGCCGCGCGGGTGCGGAAGCGCCAGCCTGATGCCTTGCTGATGCCATCGAACGGCTTGTCCGCCAGACGTGCGCCTTTAAACAGGTTGCCGTCAACGGTGACGAAATACTCGGTGTTGTATGCCAGACGATTGTCATGAAGGCGGATTGTGGCCCTGCTGCCGTCCAGCTGGATTGGCTGCCAGCGTACGACGCGCGAATATCCGTCGGCGGTGGCGCCGATGGCGTTCACCTCATGGCCAACGTGAATTTCGTCCGCCAGCGCGTTATCCCTCGCGCGCCACACCCGCACGGTGCCCGCAACGCCAAGAACCGGGGCGGTGTCAAAGCGGAGCTGGAGGGTGCTGTCGACTGGCTGCCCGGTGGCGCCGGCGGCGGGCAAGGTGCGGCCCTGGAGCGCGTAGGTCTGGAGCGATGCCGCGAAGGCAGGCGCCACGCGGGCGCTCAGTGTGAC
>NZ_JBFRDW010000793.1:0-2385 GCF_052113985.1 Pseudoduganella sp. RAF53_2
CCCTCGCGCACGCCGCCACCGTTGAACGCTGGGGCAGCACCGAGATTTCGCTGGCAGGGCCCAGCGCCGGCAATCCTTTCATGGACGTCGATTTGTACGCTATCTTCACGCAGGGCCAGCGCACGCTGAAAGTGCCGGGTTTTTACGATGGAGAGGGCCAGTACAAAATCCGCTTCATGCCGGATGCGGTCGGCGAGTGGACCTATGAAACGCACAGCAATGGCGCCGAACTTAATGGCAGGAAGGGCAGCATCACCGCGACGCCAGCTGGTCCGGGCAATCACGGCCCGGTGCATGTGCGGAACACCTGGCACTTCGGCTATGAAGACGGTACGCCGTTCTGGCAGGTCGGCACCACCAGCTACGTCTGGACCCACCAGACCGAGGAGCTGGAACAGCAAACGCTGAAAACGCTGGCCGCGGCGCCGTTCAACAAGATGCGCATGGCCGTTTTTCCGAAGCGCTATGAGTACAATATGAACGAGCCGCGCTTCTATCCTTTCGAAGGCAAGCCGCCTGCGACCTGGGATTTCAGCCGCTTCAATCCGGCCTTTTTCCGCCACTTCGAGCAGCGCGTCGGACAGCTGCGCGATATGGGCATCGAAGCCGACATCATCCTGTTCCACCCTTATGATAAGGGCCACTGGGGCTTCGACAGCATGCCCAGGGACGTGAATGAACGCTACCTGCGCTATGTCGTCGCGCGCCTGTCGTCCTACCGCAATGTGTGGTGGTCGATGGCCAATGAGTTCGACTTCGTCAAGAGCAAGACCATGGAGGATTGGGATAGTTATTTCCAGATCGTCCAGGCCAGCGACCCTTATCAGCACCTGCGCTCCATCCACAACGCCTTTGTATTCTACAACCACACCAAGCCCTGGGTGACGCACGTCAGCGTGCAAAGCGGTGCGATTGCGGAAGATTTCGAGCGCGCCGTGCTGCTGCGCGACACTTATAACAAACCCGTGGTGTACGACGAGGTGAAGTACGAAGGCAACTTCAAGCAGCGCTGGGGCCAGCTCACGCCGGAGGAAATGGTGCTGCGCTTCTGGGAAGGCGCCATCGCAGGCACCTACGTCGGACATAGCGAAACCTATCAGGACCCCAATGAAATCGCGTGGTGGTCGAAGGGCGGCGTGCTGCACGGCCAGAGTCCGCAGCGCCTGGCTTTCTTCCGCAAGATTCTGAGCGAGAGTCCGCCGGAAGGCCTGGAGCCGATCGACAAGTGGCAGGATTATCCTTTCGCCGGCAAGCACGCCCAGTATTACCTTGGCTACTTCGGCAAGAAGACCCCGGCAAGCTGGCCTTTCGTGCTGTTCAAGACTGGCCTGAAGGATGGCATGAAGTTCCGTGCCGAGATCATCGACACCTGGAATATGACCATCACGCCGGTGGACGGTGTGTTCGAGATTAAGAAGCGCGACGACTACACCTTCGCTGACAAGAATCAACGCAGCATCACTTTGCCGGGCCGTCCGTATATGGCTCTGCGCATTATCCGCATTCCATGAACCTGAAAATGATCGCCGCGGCGTCTGCGGCTACCGTATCGTTTGCCGCGCAGGCGGCTTGTCCCGGCGGCGCGGGCTGGTGCCGCGACTTTGAGCAGGGCAGTGGCACTTGGACCGGCGCCGCTCCCGCCGTTCGATCCCAGGCCGAGGCGCCGAATCACGTGCTGTTCTCGCGTGCAGATGGCGCAGCGCACCYGATTCCCGCTGAAGAAACCCAGTCTGCCAGCCAGGGCGCCCACTTCATCGAGGCCCGCCTGCGGCCTGCGCAAGCGGGCGGACAGGGGCTGATCATCGCCGGGTATGCTGACGAACGCAATTGGCTTGGCTTCGGCCTGGACGTTACGCCGGGCAGCGACCGCGTCGCGCTGGTCGTCGTGCGCATGGAAGATGGCAAGCTGCGCTACCTCAAGCGCGTGGGCCGCGAAGCCGATCCGGTGGGCAGCTTCTACACGATGCGCCTGGACCGCGACCGCAATCTGCTCACCCTGCACGTCAACGGTTTCCGCACCATCGGCATGGACGAGCCCTCACTGCCGCCAACCCGAGTGGGCGTGCTGGCCAGCGGCGGCGATTTTGAAGTGGACGACCTGCGTGTGGGCGACATGCGTGTGGCGCCTGTCAGTATCGGGTTGGCGCAGCGTGGCTTGCAACTGAGCTTGCAGGCAGGCGAGGGCGCGCAGCGCTATATTGTCCGCACATCCAGCCGAGACGGACTCGGAACTGCGCCGTTCACCGCCCGCTCGTCCGACCCTGCCGTTGCCAGCGTGGCGGTGCAAGGCGACGCGCTTCTGGTCACGCCCAGGCGCGCAGCCAACGCGGCCATCACACTGGCCAGTAAAGCCGACAACAACGTTGGCGTCACACTGAGCGCCCG
>NZ_JBFRDW010000794.1:0-2383 GCF_052113985.1 Pseudoduganella sp. RAF53_2
AGTCTAGCATGCTCGATTTTCCCGTCACATTGAAGGACATCGCAAGGTGAACTCGACTTCGCCAGCATTGCGCATTTCGCCGCGCACCCAGCCCAGCGCTTTGTAGAAGCGGTCGGCCCGCGTATCAGGTGTTGTGCCAAGGGCGATGCGGCGCGCGCCTTCTGCGAACAGCCAGCCGGTGGCGAGATGCAGTAAGGCTGTGCCGATGCCTCGGCCTTCGAAGTCCGGGTGGATGAACAAGGCCCAGATCGAATTGTCCTGACGATCGGCGTAGGAGAAGCCGACGATGCGGCCATCCAGTTCGCCGACCCAGCCGCGGCCCAGTTTGGAGAGATAGTCCAGGTACATCTGCGGCGTGATCGCGGCGGGATTGCGCAGCACGTTCTCGCGCACCATCAGCCGGATTGCGGACATCGCGGGAATGTCGTCAGCGTTCGCCTGACGGTATCGGATTTCAGAATTCACGAAGCTGCTTCACTCGTCAGGCTCGCCTTTCCAGCGTGCGATTGCGGCACGCAGAAAGAGAACGCCGAAAAAGACGGAAAGTTGAAGAACGGGATGTCGCGGCGAGCGAAACCACGGTCCCGCAACGATGAACAATACCGCTATGCCAACATCGATGGTCCATCCTTGCCACGCGATGGCGCTACGCCCTCCCCAAACACGCTTGGCCGAGTACCAGTATTCATGCACGGCGGGCCTACCCCACATAATCCTTTAATCCCATCCAGGCTTCCAGTTTCTTGTCGTACGCCAGCGTGTGCGCTGGACTCGACGAAGGTAACACCACAATCCGATACCGCTCCGCCAAAGCACCAAGTTGCTTCAGCCCGTGCCTGGCCGCAGTTCCACCATTAAAACCGATCGCGTTCAGCTTCGGCAAAGATGCAGCCAACGCGGCGATATCATTACCTGCCTGGTCCCGGATCTGGCTGTCCAGACTCCCGGATCGACGTGCGCTCGCAACGACATCCCACAAACCGACTCCGTGATGCAAGAGCCGAGACAACCTCGTTTGATAATCCAACGGCACAAGGTCCACGCCGATCACTTCGCCAACCAAATGCCAGAACCGGTTCTGGGGATTGCCGTAATACTGCTGCAGCACGAGCGACTTTTCGCTTGGCAGGCTGCCTAGCAGGAGAATGCGCGTGTGTTGGTTGACGACAGGATCGAAGCAGCGTTTTAGTGACATCGAGCCATTGTACAGGTGTAGAATCGAACGGTAGTGCTAAATAATCAAAACCTTCGGAGACACACTATGMGCGATGCGCGTACCATCGACACCCTGCTGGAAAAGTACAGCGAAAGCCATCTGAATCCCACCAATGAAGCGATCCATTGCGTGTGCGTGCCGCTGATCGTGTTTTCGCTGCTGGGACTGATCTGGGCCGCGCATCCTTTGCTGGCCGTGGTGGCCGTGGTGGCGAGCCTGGTCTACTACTTCAAGCTGTCGACCAGCTTCGCGCTGGGCATGCTGGCGATGGCGGCTGTGATGCTGCTGGTGCTGGCCGCCCTGCCCCGTCCCGCGGTGCTGCCGTTGAGTATCCTGATCTTCGTGCTGTCATGGATCGGCCAGTTCATTGGCCACAAGATCGAAGGCAAGAAGCCGTCATTCTTCGATGACTTGCGCTTCCTGCTGATCGGCCCACTATTTGTGCTGGGCTTCCTGTATCGACGCCTGAATCTGGCCTACTGAAGCCGGCGCTGGCTCTGCGCTGTCTGCCAGGCAGCTGGCGACAGCCACCTTGTCCGCCTGCTTTCTGAGCGCCTCACGAGCCGTGTGCGACAAGTACCAGCCCAGTGGCGCCAGGTTGACGCCATTCTGCTGGTCCAGCAAGCAATGGGTGCCTTTCGGCCAGATGCTGGAACCCGGCGGATAACGGCCATGTGCACCAATGCCTGAAACGTTGAACAAGGCTGTTGGCGGACCCACGGCGTCCGCATAGAGTGCCTGCCCCGGCCGCCGCAGCGGCACGTTGAGCGGCCCCTCGTATTGACGTTCGCTGACCTCCTTCAGGCATGTCACGAGCGCGTCCGGCGACAACTTCTTGCCGCAGCTCGCGTCGATTTGCCCGTTGCGGATCAGGATCAGCTTTACCTTGCGCTCAACTTTGTTCTGCTGCATGGCTAGCACCAGATCAATGAGGACCGTAACGCCACTGTTGTCGTAATAGCCGCCATCGGCCAGGTGCCAGCGCGCCTTTTCGTTGTCTTCCACAAGAGCCAGCGGATTGATAAACGGGAAGCGTGCAGCGGCATGCGCGGCCGTAACAAGCCGCGGTTCCCTTTTCAATTCCGTGATGATGTCGTCATTCGATGGCGTGTCGGATAGTCCAAGCTGCATGGTCGAGAAGGTGTTGCGATTGCCGCTTTCTACCCC
>NZ_JBFRDW010000795.1:0-2382 GCF_052113985.1 Pseudoduganella sp. RAF53_2
GCGCAAGTCCATCCTGGACGCGGAGCATGACATCGCCCGCCTGCTGACTTCCCGCGACCTGCCGCAGACGCCGAAAGAGAAAGCCAACACTCTGCACATGCTGAAGGCGCGTATCGCGGCCCTGTGGCAGACCCGCATGCTGCGCTACTCCAAGCTGACCGTTGCGGACGAGATCGAGAACGCCCTGTCCTACTACCGCATCACCTTCCTGCGCGAGCTGCCAGGCCTGTACGACGACATCAGCGCCGAAATCGCCGAGCGCTACGAGCAGCCGGAAGCGTCGATCCCCGCGTCTTACGTGCAGATGGGCAGCTGGATCGGCGGTGACCGCGACGGCAATCCGAACGTCAACGCCGGCACCATGCAGCACGCGCTGGAGCGGCAGGCCACGACCATTCTGGACTTCTACCTGGATGAAGCGCACGCGCTGGGCGCCGAACTGTCGATCTCCAAACTGATGGTGGATTGCTCGCCCGAGCTGCAAGCGCTGGCCGACGCCTCGCCCGACACTTCCGACCACCGCTCGGACGAGCCATACCGCCGCGCCCTGATCGGCATCTACGCCCGTCTGGCCAGCACGGCCCGTGCGCTGGGCGCGACCAACATCCTGCGCAAGGAAGTGGGCCACGCCGAGCCTTATCCGTGCCCGGCCGATTTCGCGGCCGACCTGCAGGTGCTGATCGATTCGCTGAACGCCAACCACGGCAGCGAGATGGCGCGTCCACGTCTGACCACGCTGAAGCGCGCGGCCGACATCTTCGGCTTCCACCTCGCCTCGCTGGACATGCGCCAGTCTTCCGACATCCACGAGCGCGTGCTGGCCGAGCTGTTCGCCAAGGCCGGCGTGCAAGCCGACTATTCGGCACTGGACGAAGAAGCCAAGGAAAAGCTGCTGCTGGCCGAACTGGCCCAACCTCGCCTGCTGTATTCGCCGTACATCGCGTATTCCGACGAGACGACGTCCGAACTGACCATCATGCGCGCGGCTTACGATATCCGCCAGCGCTACGGCCAGCGCGCCATCCGCAACTACATCATCTCGCACACCGAGACGGTGTCCGACCTGCTGGAAGTGCTGTTGCTGCAGCAGGAAACCGGCCTGATGCGCCAACTGGCCGACGGTTCGCGCAAGTCGGACCTGATGGTGATTCCGCTGTTCGAGACCATCCCCGATCTGCAACGCGCAGCCGGCATCATGGAAACCTTCATGGCGCTGCCGCTGGTGAAGGAACTGATCGCGGACAAGGGCCAGATCCAGGAAGTCATGCTGGGCTACTCCGACTCCAACAAGGACGGCGGCTTCATGACCTCGAACTGGGAGCTGTACAAGGCCGAGATCCGCCTGATCGACGTGTTTGCGAAAGCAGGCGTGAAGCTGCGCCTGTTCCACGGCCGCGGCGGCACGGTAGGCCGCGGTGGTGGCCCAAGCTACGAGGCGATCCTGGCGCAGCCGAAAGGCACCGTGAATGGCCAGATCCGCCTGACGGAACAGGGCGAGATCATCGCGTCCAAGTTCTCCAATGCCGAAATCGGCCGCCGCAACCTGGAGCTGCTGGTGTCCGCAACACTGGAAGCGAGCCTGATGCCGGCACCGGCCGACGCCTGCCACGGCGAGCGTCTGCAAGGCTTCGAAACCGCGATGGCCGAGATTTCCGAACTGGCTTACAAGGCTTACCGCAACCTGGTGTACGAAACCCCGGGTTTCACGGACTACTTCTTCCAGGCCACGCCGATTGCGGAWATCGCGGAGCTGAACCTCGGTTCGCGCCCGGCCTCCCGTAAATCGACGCGCCGCATCGAAGACCTGCGGGCGATCCCATGGGGCTTCAGCTGGGGCCAGTGCCGACTGCTGCTGCCGGGCTGGTACGGTTTCGGCAGCGCTATTGGCTCCTGGATCGCGGCAGGCAAGCGCGAGGAGCGCATGGCGCAGCTGCAGGCCATGTATCGCGACTGGCCGTTCTTTGCTACCCTGCTGTCGAATATGGACATGGTGCTGGCCAAGACCGACCTGGCTATCGCCTCGCGTTATGCGGAGCTGGTGCAGGATGCCGAACTGCGCGAACGCATCTTCAAGCGCATCGGCGAGGAGTACCAAGGCACGCTGGCGCGGCTGGAAGAGATCACGGGAGCGAAAGAACGCCTGGCGGGCAACCCGCTGCTGGCGCGTTCGATCACCAATCGATTCCCGTATCTGGACCCGCTGAACCACTTGCAGGTTGAGCTGATCAAGCGACGACGCGCCTTGAGCAGCGATCCGGAAAAGGCTGATCCGCGCGTGCACCGCGGCATTCATCTGTCCATCAACGGTGTCGCGGCAGGTCTGCGCAACACCGGTTAAAAACCCGGCGGCTCAATGAGCCGCCCTACGCAACGCCGGCATCC
>NZ_JBFRDW010000796.1:0-2369 GCF_052113985.1 Pseudoduganella sp. RAF53_2
GCGCAGCCAGGACCGCGTGTACGAAACGGCCGACTACCCTACCTTGCTGCGCCTGCGCAGCCAGGACCGCGTGTACGAAACGGCCGACTACCCTACCTTGCTGCGCCTGTTCGCCATCGGCCGTGTGCAGGCCATCCTGAATATCAACACGAACTGGAGGCCAATGCTGGCCGACTCCTCGCTGGCGGGCCACTTCCAGATCGCCGATTGGGCGCCGCGCGAGACAGTGGTTGGCTCCCTGGTACTGTCGCGCAGCCGCATCCCGCCTGAAGTAGCCCAGCGTTTCGAAAAGGCTTTGCACGAGATGCGCGAAGACGGCACTCTGCGCGCCATCTACGGCAAGCACGCCGACCCGCGCGTGGCAGACAGCATGATGCTGCACTAACCGGGCAATATCGTCCGCAACCCATTGCGACAAGGATCACCGGCGGAGAATACGCAGAAGGACTTGAGCGCTGCGTCGCCGGAAATTGCTGGTCAGGACACTGACCGATTAATCCTTCGGCGCGACAGGATCGATATTGGTCCAGTTGCGCAGCAGGCCAAGCGCCACCGCCAGCAAAGTCGGGCCGATGAAGAGGCCGACGAAACCAAACGCGATCACGCCACCCAATACGCCCAGCAGCACCAGCAGGAAAGGCAGGCTTGAGCCGCGGCTGATCAGCATCGGCTTGACCACGTTATCCACGCCGCTGATGACGAGCGTGCCGTAGATCAGCATGAAGATGCCCCAGCCGGTGGAACCCTGCGCGAACAGCCAGATCGCAGCGCCGCCCCAGATCAGCGGCGGACCAACGGGAATCAGAGAGAACAGGAAGGTCGCTACTGCGAGCAGCGCTACTGCAGGCACACCGGCAATCAGGAAGCCGACCGCCGCCACGGCAGCYTGCGCCAGCGCGGTGCCGAGCAAGCCGTACATCACGCCGCTGACTGTGCGGCTCACCGTTTCCGCCACCTGTTTCGAATGCTCGCCCATGATCTTGTCCAGCGCCACATGCAGCGCAGCGACCAGGGTGGCGCCATCGCGGTACAGAAAGAACGCGACAAACGCGGCCAGGCTGACCTGGGCCAGGCCACTGCCCAGCACAATGCCGCTGCCAAGCAGGAAGTGGCGCGCCGGTTCCATGTAGCGCTTGGCCACAGCAACCAGCTCCTCTTTGCTGCTCAGGATATTGCGCACGTAAGCGTCCACCTGTTCACCGACCATCGGGATCTGCTTCAGCCAGGCCGGCGGTTCGATCGTGCCCGCGTCGAGTGCGTCCTTGATGCCGTGATAAAACTCGGCGGCGTTGTCCGCGATATTCCAGGTGACCAGCGCCAATGGCAGCAGGATCACCAGCACCAGAGAGGTTGTCATCACCGCCGCCGCCAGCGTCCTGCGCTGCTTCATGCGGCCCAACAGCTTCTGGTACAAGGGCCAGCTTGAAATGGCAATCGCTGCGGCGAACAGGATCGCCGCGAGAAATGGCTTGAGCACCAGCAGACAGCCAATCGTCAAAAAGACAATCGCTGCCAGCCGCGAATATGGTTGAAATCTTTTTTCCATAAACGCAAGCTTATCAGGAAAGCAGCGAACACCCCTCGTCCGCTCACACCTGTTTGCTGCGCATCGCCTTAAAGCTCAGGGACAGCGCCGATACCAGGAAATAGAAGGCGCCAAATCCAGCATAACCCGCAACGGTAATGATCGATGGTTCTTCAGGCTTGCCGGCCTGAATGATAAACACGGCCCCTGCGAGCGCCGATTGCGCGCCGCTCAGCACCATTGCCCATTGCGCGCCGAAAGACTTCCAGCGGCGGAGAGCCGTGCCAAGTTGCAGAAGTCCCGACAAAATGGCCCAGGCGCCGAATACGGCCAGCACCTGATGCATCTCGGGCAGCACAAAGCCAACCGCAGCCGCAACGACCAGACTGGCGAGAACGTTGAGTGCCTGAGTGCGATTGCTGGCGAGGCCGCCACTATGCGAACCGTCGGCCAGGTTGGCCATGGAATCCCAGGCGGGGTAGCAGATCAGCAACGCCGCCGCGAGCGCGGCCGAGTGCCGTCCCACGCTGAACGCCGCAGCGACCCACGCTATGGAAAACGCTGCCCGGACAAAGTAATACTTCTTCAGCCACTGTTCCTGTGCAATATGCGGATTATTCATTTACTTACCTACTAGTTGGTAGATTAAAAGGATAAAAAAACACTATTTCTTCGCAAAAATACGATCCAGCTGCGGCGCCATGATCAGGCYGAAGACGCCAGGGTCACCATAGGCACGGGCGGACAGCATTGCACCATGCACCGTTGCCATGAAGGCTTCGGCTTCAATGCGCGGCTCCTGCGTCAGCATCACGAGGCCCTGCTGCAGTCCTCGCTCCAGCAC
>NZ_JBFRDW010000797.1:0-2366 GCF_052113985.1 Pseudoduganella sp. RAF53_2
AGCTGGTGCCGGGCCGTATCAAGGAAGTCCACACCGAAAGCGGCGCCGTGCTGAAGGCGAAGACCGTGATCATTTCGACCGGCGCGCGCTGGCGCGAAATCAACGTGCCGGGCGAGAAGGAATACCGTAACCACGGCGTGGCGTACTGCCCACACTGCGATGGCCCGCTGTTCAAGGGCAAGCGTGTGGCGGTGATCGGCGGCGGCAACTCCGGCGTTGAAGCCGCCATCGACCTGGCAGGTATTGTGGATCACGTGACCCTGATCGAGTACGGTGCCGAACTGCGTGCGGACGCTGTCCTGCAGCGCAAGCTGGCGACCCTGCGCAATGTGAAAGTGATCAAGTCGGCCCAGACCACTGAAGTGCACGGCGACGGCAAGAAGGTGAATGGCCTGAGCTACACCGACCGTAACTCCGGTGAATCGCATCGCGTGGAGCTGGAAGGCGTGTTCGTGCAGATTGGCCTGGTGCCTAACACCGAGTGGCTGAAGGGCACCATCGATCTGTCGAAGCACGGCGAGATCGAAGTCGATGCGAAGGGCCAGACGTCCGCGTCCGGCGTGTTCGCAGCAGGCGACGTGACCACGGTGCCGTACAAGCAGATCGTGATCGCCGTGGGCGAAGGCGCCAAGGCCGCACTGGGCGCCTTCGATCACCTGATTCGCTCCGGCGACGACGAAACTGAACTGGCTGCCGCCGCTTAATAAAACCCGCGGCGCAAAGCAGGTGGCTGCCACGATGTGGCAGCCACCAGGTTTTTCAGCCGCGGGTTTAAAGATCCGCGCTAGCCTGCTTCATGCGCAAGGCCCGGGTATAGCGGTGTCTTGCGCGCAGGCGGCTGTTGGTCACCAGCTCTCCCAGCGTCTGTCCGACAACCGTCACAATCCCCAGCAGGGGCAGCACCATCGCCAGACCAGCCACTCCGGCCACCGAGCCGCCGATAAAGATCATCAGCACCGCAATCAGCGGATGGATATGCAGGCTGCGGCCAATGGTCATCGGCATAAACACGAAATCATCCAGCAGCCGCACCGCAATGAACACCCCAATCGCGCTGTAAGCGATCAGCGCATTGTCCGGCGCATCGGTGGACGCCACCATCACCACCATCACGCAGCCTGCGATTGAGCCCACATAGGGCACCCAGGCCAACAGGGCGGCGATAAAGCCCAGCACCAGCGGCGAATGCAGCCCAATGGCCCACAAACCCAAAGCCAGCGCCGCCGTATCGATCACCGTCAGCTTCATCATGCCGACGAAATAGCGGCGTGCCGTCTGGTCCACCTCGTGCAGCAGGAACAGCGTGCGCTCGAAGAAGGCGTTCGGCACCGCACGCACCAGGAAGCGCTTGAAGCGGCGCCCATCGCGCAGGAAGAAGAAGGTCAGGAAAGGCGCCAGCAGCAGTGAAGGAATCCAGCCCGCAGCGGCCACCAGCACGCCGGCCAGACGGTGCTTGAGGAAGTCGTCCGTCCATGCCGCAAAGCCGCTGTTGACCGTCTCGCTCAGATGGATCTGCCGCAGCAGGCGGAACTCGCGTTCCAGGGCCTGCAAGCTGCGGCTCAGGAAACTCAGGCCGCCGGTGACATAGCGCGCCACCACTTCCTGTCCGTTGGCAGAGGGCGCGGACGCCCAGCTCGCAGTGGCCAGCACAACCAGCAGCAATATCAGCGTGGCGCCGGCATACACAATCGGCACGGCCGCGTTCTTGCGCAGGCCCATGCGCAGCAGACGCTGGGTGGGCGGCAGCAGCACGTAGTAGAGAACGATGCCTTCCACGAAAGGAATGGCCAGCCACAGCATGCGTTCCATCAGCACGAGCAGCAGGCAGGTAGCGCCGATGATGGCGCACCACACCACAGGACCGGAGCGATGCTCGTCCATCACATCAACTCGATCTGCGGACGGTCGCCCATGAAGTTGCGCAGGCGGCGTCCCAGGTGGCGGGCCAGGGCCAGGGCGATCTTGTAGCCGACCACGGCATCCGTCTCCATCAGCGCAATAAAGTCGGCGCGGAAGAACACGGCCAGCTCGCAATCGCCGATGGCGCGTGCCTGGGCGCTGCGCGGCGTATTGTCCAGCAAGGCCATATCGCCGAAGTAGGCGCCCGGTTCCAGCTCGGCGACCGGCTCGTAGCCGTTTTCGCGCGCCTTGTTGATGCGTACCCGCCCCGCCAGCACCAGATACAGCGCCTGCCCTTCCTCTCCTTCATCGAACACGATTTCATCGGCCAGATAGCGGCGCTCATGCACCAGGCCGTACACGGTCTTCAATTCACGCGGTGTGAGGGACGCAAACAGGGGCGAACGATGCAGCTGCTTTTCCAGCGGCGACAGGTCGTTCGATTTGAGGAAACCAAAGATCACGGC
>NZ_JBFRDW010000798.1:0-2359 GCF_052113985.1 Pseudoduganella sp. RAF53_2
GCTTCAACGGCATCGTGGTGCACCTGGAGAATCACGATGTCGCGTTCTCCGCCGTGTCCCGCGCGCCGATTGACAAGCTGATGGCTTTCCGAGAACGCATGGGCTGGTCCTTCGACTGGGCGTCGTCGTTCACTAGTGATTTCAACAGCGACTTCAACGTGTGGTTCAGCGAAGAGCAGCAGCGCGAAGGCGGCATCGAGTACAACTACCGGCGCGAACCGCCCGCCAACAACACCCAGCAAAACACACTGGAGTGGCGCGGCGACAGCGATACCCCAGTCGGGCTGATGGCTGGCATGACGGGCACCGACATCGCTACCTTCACGCGTGATCGCCCCGGCGTGAGCGCGTTCGTGATGGAGAACGGCGAGATCTATCACACCTACTCCGGCTATGCACGCGGGGTGGATGGATTGTGGGGCATGTACCAATGGCTCGACCGCGCGCCGAAAGGCCGCAACGAGCAAGGCGTGTGGTGGCGTCACCATGATCGTTATGATCAGGCATAACTACCTCGTTCAAGGCAACGGCGGGGACAGGCTGRCCAGATGGCTAAGCCTGGCCGCCGCGCCAACCTTCGTCGGCATGGCGCTTCTTAGCGTCTTGTCCGGCGAGGCGAACATGATCTGCTCCGCCAGCCGCTTCCTGCCGGTGGACGGCATGACGGCGATGTACGGCCTGATGGCGATCTTCCATCTGTCTCCCTGGATCAAGCTCCTTCAGTGCAGATCCGCGTTGTAAGGTGGCAAATGGAGAGAATTGCGTCGGGGCCGCAGA
This sequence comes from Pseudoduganella sp. RAF53_2, assembly GCF_052113985.1. Taxonomy (NCBI): domain Bacteria; kingdom Pseudomonadati; phylum Pseudomonadota; class Betaproteobacteria; order Burkholderiales; family Oxalobacteraceae; genus Pseudoduganella; species Pseudoduganella sp. RAF53_2. Next base: position 778 of record NZ_JBFRDW010000798.1, read on the forward strand.
CGCCGCAATTTGCAGTCGGCCACCTCGACGAAGAACGCACACATGCCGAAGCCTCGTACAACGCCTTGCTCCGCATAAGGCAGTCGGGAGCGACTGACAGCTTTCGCATCGAAACGATGCCGGGGAATCTGCCGAAATTTACCGGCAACCAGGAAGGCTAAGCAAACGCGGAGCGTGCGCGCCTGTTCGGCGCGAACGGCCATAATGCGGTCATCGAAGACCTGCGCAATACAGTGCGGCAGGTCCTGGAGGAATTTTGATGACCGTTCAGTTCCGCTGCGATCTGTCGGCGCAGCCTGTGCCTTTGGTTCATTCGTGGGAGGCTTGTATCGGCAGCGGCCGGGCCACGCTTGCCCTGCGTGCGGACTGGCAAGACCAGTTGCAGCGCGTGCGTGAGGAACTTGGCATGCGCCAGGTGCGCTTTCACAGCATGCTGGACGACGACATGGGCACACTGTTCTGCTACCAGGATCAGCCGCGCTACGATTTCTACAACATCGAAAGCTTCTTCGATTTTCTGCTCGACATCGGGATGCGTCCCTTTGTGGAGCTGAGCTTCATGCCCCGCATGCTGGCGTCCGGCGACACCACGGTGTTTGCCGGCAAGGGCAATGTCACGGCACCACGCGACATGCGCGCGTGGCAAACCTTGCTCCAAAACCTGGTGCGGCATCTCATCAATCGCTACGGCGCAGAGGAAGTCCGGCGGTGGCAGTTTGAAGTCTGGAATGAACCGAACCAGCCTCAGTTCTGGCCCGCTGGGCAGGAAGCCTATTTCCAGCTGTTCGACGCCAGCTACGAAGCGCTCAAGCAAGTTGACCCGCAACTCATCGTCGGCGGCCCGGCAACATCGAAGAACGCATGGATTCCCGAGTTCATAGAACACTGCCGCAAATCCTGTCACCTGCCGGATTTCATCAGCACTCACCACTACCCGGCCGATGCCGTCGGCAACGCATACAGCGACGCTAATTCGCAACTGGTCAACACCTCACGCAGCGTGTTGCGCGATCAAGCCACGATAGCGCGCGGGCAGGCCGGCCGGCTGCCGCTGCATTACACGGAATGGAAGGTCTCTTCCGATGCACGCGATCCATTGAATGACGAGCCGTTTTCGGCAGCGCTCATCGTCAAATCCGTGCTGGAAGTCGCAAACCTTGCCGATACCTGCAGCTACTGTACTTTCAGCGATATCTCTGCCGAGAACCACTTCCCGAACCGGCCCTTTCACGGCGGTTTCGGGCTGCTGAACCGGTACGGTATTCCCAAGCCATCCTACCGCGCCTTCCAGTTGCTGCATCGGGCCGGCACCGAACTGCTGCCGGTGGGCGGACACCACGAAACAGTCGACGTCTGGGTCACGCGCGCGCCGGACTGCCTGTGCATCTTTGTCACCAACTGCGCCATGCCGCAGCATCCAATCACCACCGAAACGGTCCACCTCACGCTCGGCGCGGCGCCGGACATCCAGACTGCCATGGTGACGCGCATCGACGCCCTGCACGGCTACGCGCGTCCAGCGTGGGAAGCGATGGGCCGTCCCGATTGCCTTAGCCGCGAACAATGCAACGCGCTGGAAGAC
>NZ_JBFRDW010000799.1:0-2351 GCF_052113985.1 Pseudoduganella sp. RAF53_2
CTAATAAGGCAGGCACCACGCTGACCAATGACGCTGGGGTGAGCATGACCAACAAGGCCGCCGCATCGCAGACGGTGGACGGCGGAGGCATGCTGGAACTGAAGGGAGGGATCGTCAAGATCAACTGATATGAACGATTCCCAATTGTGCGGCATGGTGCGCAACGTGAACGAGCAGGGCTTGCTCGTGAGCCGCGTCCACTTCGTCAAAGGCCAATTGCACGGCCCCGCAGAACTCTACGACGCAGCAGGCCGCGTGCGCCAGCGCTCGTCCTTCGCCCATGGGAAGCTGCATGGCCTGACTTCGCTATTCGAGAAGGATCGCCTGCTCGCCGAAATTCATTATGCGGACGGCTTGCAGCACGGAGAAATGCGCAGCTACGGGCTGGATGGCAAGCTGCTGGCAACTACTATGTTCGTGCATGGAGAGCCGGCGGCATTGCCAGCTTCCGAGCCGGCCACCGCCCCCGCGCTCGCCGGCACGCCAACCGCACCCGCGACCGCCGGCACGCCCACCAGCGCCGCGCCAGGCAGCGCCCCCACCGAAACAGTCAGGCCAACGGAGCCGACCAGCCCAACGTTCACGGCCCCCGCGACAGCCCCGCGTCGCTCCTGGTTGGCTCGCCTGGTTGAAGGCTAACGACAATGGACTACCAGCTCTCATTCAACAAACGCATGCTGATCGTACTGATCATCGCGCAATTGCTATTACTTGCAGCCTTCTTCGCCCTCGGTATGCTGGCCGCAAAATGGAACGGAGGATGACATGAGYACACGCCGCTCTATCCTGATCCAGGCCCACTTCGTCCATGGACGCGGAGGCCCAACGCAGCCCGTGCAAGCGCACGGCGGCCAAAACATGTCCGTCGACGCGGGCAAGCTCAATCTGAGCGGCGCGGTCGGGCGTCCCATGCCGGATGCTGTCAGGCAGAAAATGGAGGCATTCTTCAAAGCCGATTTCTCCGGCGTGCGCATCTACCAGGGCAATCAAGCGCAATCCATTGGTGCCCACGCCTTCACCATGGGCACTGACATCTACTTCGCGCCAGGCCAATACGATCCGCACAGCGCGCGGGGCCAGCAACTGCTAGGCCATGAACTGGCCCACGTACTTCAGCAAAAGCAGGGCAGGGTCCGCGCGCCGCAAGGCGCGGGCACCGTGATCGTCAACGACCATGCACTGGAAGCAGAGGCCGACCGCATGGGCGCCCGCGCCGCCGCCTTCCGCGTTCCCGTGCAGGCCAAGCTCGCAACGGGCGGCATGCCGTCGGCGGTTGGCAAGGCGCTCGCCTTGCAGGCGAAACAGGCCTCATACAGGCTGGTGATCGGCGCCTACTTGCATCAGGGGGCTGCGGGGCTGCCTCCGGATCTTGCAGGACACGCTTTCGTTTCACTGCAAGGGCCGGCGGGAAATCGTCAGACCTGGGGCTTTTCACCTGCCAACTATGGGCGCTATGACCCGCAAAAAGACATTGGCAAGTTGCGCGCCGGTGTTCCTGGACAAGTGCATCGCGACGACAGTGCTTTTTCCAAGCCCGGCGTGAAAGTGCGCAGCTATGAGCTGAACAGCGCGCAGGCCCAGGCCGCGATGGCGAAAGTGAACGAGTACCGCAGCCGCCACTACAGCTTCAGCGCCCAATCGCGCCAATGCACCACCTTCGCAACCGACGTTCTGCGCGCCGCCAGCGTGAACAGCGGCCTTTCCGGGCAAATGCGCCCTGGCGATCTTTATCGAAAGGTATAGGCAATGGTGAATTCGATACTGCCGCGCGTGCCACCCGTATTTCGGCCACCACCCGGGACAATTATTCGTCCGCTAATCCAGCGCATGGAAGCACCGTCCGGCACCGGCAGTTCGGGCCGTACGGCGGGTGTGTTGTGGGACCACTTCGTCAAATACAGCAATCAGCGCGCAAAAGATGTGATGCAGGCGTTTCAGAACGCTGGCTATACAATTCACGAAATGAGAGGCCAGGTTATTCGTGCGATCACTGAATTGAAGCTGGATCTCGCTGCTCACGGAATGGGCGGTTCGGATTCAGGCACGCAGGGTGACTACGAAATGTCGGCAATCGCCTTTGAAAGTAAATTGATTGCCTGGGCGGGTCAGCATCCAAAGGGAACGCCAAGCGTCAGTTCTGGCTCAAGGCATAGCGAGGCCGAGGAAAAGGCATGTGCCGCTAAAAAGGCAGCAGGCAAGCAACTGAGCAAGAACGACAAGCATGCAAAATATCACGCGGATCCCGCGAACAGGGGAAAGCGATGTGCCACCTGTAACAACATTATCTGACTAGCGCAGGTTGCGTGATTGTTCAGACACTCGCTTGAGCTGTTGGGCCATCGGAGCAATAT
>NZ_JBFRDW010000800.1:0-2344 GCF_052113985.1 Pseudoduganella sp. RAF53_2
GTGCGGCCTGGTACCAGCACGCCTGGCGCGCGATGGATAGCCGTGTCGGCGTGGTGCCGCTGCCGGTCTACCTGCTGCTGGCCGCCCTGATCGCGGGCTTTTGCAAACTGGGCAAGGTGCCGACTGATATGTCGGTGTCAATTGCGATTCTGGCCATTGGCGGCTTTACCTGCGCCGAATTCGGCAAACGCCTGCCGCTGCTGCGCCATATCGGCGCCGCTGCGGTGTGCGCAACCTTTGTGCCTTCCTTCCTGGTCTACCTGCACGCGATTCCACCGGTGCTGCTGAAGAACGTGGTGGAGTTCACCAAGGTCACCAACTTCCTTTATCTCTTCATCGCCTCGATCATCGTCGGCAGTATTTTCAGCATGGACCGCAACGTGCTGGTGAAAGGCTTCCTGAAAATTTTCGCGCCGCTGGCGGCTGGCACCGTGATCGCCGCGCTGGTCGGTACGGCGGTCGGCATGGCGCTCGGCCTGGGCTGGAAGCACACGCTGTTCTTCATCGTAGTGCCGATCATGGCGGGCGGCGTAGGCGAGGGCGCCATTCCGCTGTCGATTGGCTACGCGGCGATTCTGGGCCTGGCGCAAGGCGATATGTTTGCCCAGGTACTGCCGCCTGTGATGCTGGGCAGCCTGAGTGCGATCCTGCTGTCCGGTTGCCTGAACTTCGTCGGCAAGCGCTATCCGCATCTGACCGGCGAAGGCCGTTTGCAGCCCGGCGTCGCGGACGACCTGCGTGTTTCCGAACTGCCGGCGGGTCCTGCTGATATTACTAACGTCGCGGGTGCTGGCCTTACTGCCATCGCGCTGTATATGGTTGGCCTGATGTGCTTCCGCCTGTTCGATTTCCCGGCACCGGTGGCGATGCTGTTTGTCGCCGTTGTGCTCAAGCTGCTGCGTGTGGTGTCGCCGCAGCTGCAACAGGGCTCGCACGTGGTGTACAAATTCTTCTCGACCGCAGTAACCTATCCGTTGCTGTTTGCGATTGGCGCCGCGATGACCCCGTGGGAAAAACTGATCGCTGCTTTTACCTTGGCCAATCTGATTACCATCGTGGCCACGGTGGCAACGCTGATGGCGACCGGCTTTGTCGTGGGCCGCCGCCTTGGCATGTATCCAATCGAAACGGCCATCATCAACGCCTGCCATAGTGGCCAGGGCGGCACCGGCGACGTGGCCATTCTGACCGCCGCCAACCGTATGCAGATGATGCCCTTTGCGCAGATCGCGACCCGTATCGGCGGCGCGATCGTGGTCACGCTGTCCCTGTTCGCGCTGGCGCGTCTGGGCGCATAAAGAAAGAAGGCTGGCATGCGCCAGCCCTTGTTCACTTGGCCGGAGAGGCCAGTGGCTTGCCCTTCTCGACGACATAGGTGCCAATCAGGCGCATGGTGCCGGAACCCGTGTTCTTCGCATCATGCACTTTACCGGCCGGGATGACGACCGCGTCGCCAGCCTTCAGCTTGCGCGGTGCCTCGCCCTCAATCAGCAACTCGCCTTCACCTTCCAGCACGTAGCTGATTTCGTCGCCCGGATGAGTATGGCGTCCGGCGAAAACGCCCGGCTCCAGCTCCACCTTTGCGACCACGGCCTCGCGGCCTTCGATGGACAGGTCGGCCTTCGTAACGACAGTGCGCTTGATGCCCTGGGCTTGGGCTGCTCCTAAGCCGATTACTGCCAGGGCGACTGCCGTTGCAAGTAATTTGAGGGCGTTCATGGGTCAGGGCGGGTTGTTATCGATGTCTGGGTACAGGCCGCTCATCACCTTATTGCTTGGGCCAGCAACGATGACTTTCTCGCCCTTGCTGTTGATGAATCCAAAGTCCAGGTGGATCTTGACCTTTTGGGAGTTGATGTCGTTCAGAGTCACGTGCTTGCCATCTGCGCTGATGGACGGTGTGCTCAGTTGATCGTTAGGGTCTGGCGTGACTGAGCCGATGATCACACCGTGCGGTGCTGATTTCAGTTTGAAGCTGATGGTGGTGTGACGTGCATCGACGCCGACGATTGGCGGGTCGTAAGTCGCTTCGTAGCCAGTATCCGTTTCGACCACTGTGATGTCGCAGTGTTTGAACGGCGCTTTGTTATCACTCATTGATTACCTTTCATAAAAGGTTGGGTGGAGATGTAGCGCATATAACGAGCTTCGCGGTAGCCCATGGTATCGAGCTGCCGCATTTGATTGGCAACGAGATTACTATCGCCAATACAAATATTGGCCCGAACTTGTAGAGCAAGCAGGGCATAGTCTGTTGAGGTGGAGGCGAGCGGCAACAGCACGTCGCGCGCCTGTYTGCAGTAATCAATCATGCGCTCATCCAGACCCGAACGATGCGCTATGT
>NZ_JBFRDW010000801.1:0-2344 GCF_052113985.1 Pseudoduganella sp. RAF53_2
AACCCTGCTTGTACAGCGCGTAGATTTTCAGCAGGGTCATATTGTCCGGACGCTCCGGCAGGTTCTTGGAATCGGCGACGGCTGCGTCGAATTGTTCTTGAAGGCTCATCTCTTATCCTCAATGGTGGGGTTTGGATGCGCCATCATACAAAGAAAAGCGCCGGCGCCTGTAGAGGATAGGCTCCAAATCCGCGGTGCGCCGCACAATAAAAAACGGCGGTTCAAGACGGGCCGCGATGACCTGCCTTGAACCGCCGTTCTGGCGGAAGCCGGAATTACTTCTTTTTGGTTGGGTTCACAGCGGCTTTCAGGGTCGCGCCAGCCGAGAACTTAGGGGTCTTGGACGCTGCGATTTTGATCGCTTCGCCGGTCGCTGGGTTGCGGCCTTTGCGAGCAGCGCGCTTGGCTACGGAGAAGGTGCCGAAGCCGGTGATGCCGACCGTGTCGCCTTTTTTCAGACGTTCGGTAACGATTGCGATCAGGGTGTTAACTGCGTCGTTAGCGGCAGCGCCGGACATTTCGGTACGCTTCGCAAATTCTGCAATCAGTTCGCCTTTTTTCATTACTACCTCCTTGGTTAATGGAGCGCGCAGATTAGCACATTAATTGAAAAAAGTGTTCACCCTTTTTCGAAGAAGGCCATATAGTGACTGGCCTGCGACGAAATGGCGTGTAAAAAGCCCGTAAAAACAAGGCCTCATGCGCGATCATGGTGCACCGGCTGCGGTCTGTTTACCTTAGTYTTGCGCTGCAGCGGCGGACCCGTTTGCGCCTGCATTGGCGCTGGCCGATGCATTCAGGCTTCCTTGCGCCGAGCCTTGTGCGGCGCCATTTGCGCTGCGGCGCGGCGCTTGTTCGCCGGCTTGCGCGGGCTTCGCGGACGACTGCGCAGTCTTTGCTGCGGGTGCGTTATTGGACTGCGCAGCCGTACTGCCTAAGCTGCCAAGCGCGCCGCCGGCGCCGCTCTTTGTGGTGGACGCACTGCCCGCTACATTGTTGGACGCGTCGCGTGCGGCGCTCGCGCTTGCGGTGGCCGCGCCTTGCGCCTGGCTGACGCTGTTGGCGGCCGTGCCTTGCACCGCCAGTGCCGTATTGGCCGCTGCGGTGGTGGTAGCGTCGGCGGCGCCGTGGCCTGCGGCGGCGATTGCGGAGTAGGTGCTGCCGGCAGTTCCGGTGGCGCTGGAGGTCACGCTGGACGCGGTTTCGCGCGTGCTGCGGATCGTATCGCGGACTGGCAGCGCGCCGATTCCGCCAAGCTGGCCATTCATGGTGCCGCCAATGCTGCCGCCGAAACTGCCGCCGATTCCACCGCCACCCAGCACACCGCCCAGCGGTCCGGCTTGCGCGATGGATGCCGCGCTGGCGGCCAGAATGATAGCGGCGCGGATAGTTTTGATCATGTTCATGAGCGTTCTCCTTGATAAGTGCGGCGACGAATTCGCTGCTGTTACAAGGAGAACGATGGGCGATTCAGTTTTCTTCCATCGCCGCGAAAATTTTTTTAGCGGAAGGCGGCGGGATCGGCGCGGTAGGATTCGCCGACGATGCCGTAGCCGGTGGCGTTGCTGATGTCCTTCATGCCGGGATTGCCGGCGGTCGCGGCCAGTTTGGTGATGGCGGCGTGGGCGCCGGTGGCGTCGGGACGTGGCAGCTGCGGCGCCAGCAAGGCCGCCACAATCGGCGCGGCGAAGGAGGTTCCGCGCACCACGCGGTAGGGCGGTGCGCCGGCCGTGGCGCTCACCATCTGACTGCCCGGCGCGGCGAACATGACTTGCGGCCCGCGCGCGGCCTCCGGCAGCGGACGGTGTTTTGGATCGACGCCGCTGACGCCGACCACGCCGGGATAGCTGGCGGGATAGAGCGGCGGCGCGGCGGGACCGTCGTTGCCGACTGCGGCCACCAGCAGATGTCCGCGCTTGATCATGGCGGCTACGGCGCGCTCCAGTAACTGGTTTGGCGGGCCGACCAGACTCAGATTGATGACGCCGACGTTTTCGCGCGCCAGCCAGGACAGGGCGCCAACGATCTGCGTCGCGGCGCCGCCGGTTGGCTGGTCGCAGTAGATGTCGGCAGCGTACAGCGTGGCGCCGGGCGCGACGCCGGCGAAGCGCTCGGACCGTCCCACCATCAGCGCGGCGACCGCCGTCCCGTGCGCGGCGGCGATTTCCTTGCCGTCGCAACCCCAGCGCCGGATCGCCGCGCCATCAAACACCTCATGCCGCCCATCGACGCCGCTGTCGACAAGACCAACCCGCACCGCGCCCGAGCCGCCAGCCTCCGCCGCAGCGGCCCGCCCGCGCGTGTCATTCGCGCCGCCCGCGGTCGCGCCGCCGGCCTCCGATGC
>NZ_JBFRDW010000802.1:0-2341 GCF_052113985.1 Pseudoduganella sp. RAF53_2
GTCAAGAGCCACCTCAAACACATGATGTCCAAGCTGGACGTCTCTGCCCGAACGCAGGCCGTTGCAGTCGCCAATCAGCGGGGGTTGCTGACAATGGAATGAAATGGCCTGCAAATATCACTTGACCTTCAAGTTCACTTCAACCTTACAGTACGGGCAGATTCAAACTGAGGAGTCAACATGAAAGTATTTGACAAGCTTGTCCTGCCAAACGGTACGACCATTCCAAACCGGATCGCAAAAGCCGCCATGGAAGAAAACATGGCCGACGCCGAGCACGGTCCGTCCGATCAGCTGATGCGCCTCTATCAAACCTGGGCCGACGGCGGTGCGGGCCTGCTCATCACCGGCAACGTGATGGTCGACAGCCGGGCGATGACGGGACCTGGCGGCGTCGTGTTGGAGAATGATGAACAGATCGGGAAATTCAAGCGCTGGGCGGAAATTGGACGGGCCAAGGGCGCGCAGTTCTGGCTGCAGATTAATCACCCGGGCCGGCAAATGCCCGCCAATCTTGGACAGGATACGTGGGCGCCGTCCGCAGTCCCCATCGATCTGGGAAAAATGTCCAAACACTTCAACGCTCCTCAGGCGATGACGCAGGAGATTATCGAGGACGTGGTTCGGCGCTTCGCCAATTCCGCGCGGCTGGGCGAGCTGGCCGGATTCACGGGGGTAGAAATTCACGCCGCGCACGGCTATTTGCTTAGCCAGTTCCTGTCCCCACTGACTAACCGGCGCACCGATGCGTGGGGCGGGTCATTGCAGAATCGCGCAAGATTATTGGTGGACGTTGTCAAAGCCGTTCGTGCTGCTGTTTCGCCGGCATTTACGGTGGCGGTCAAACTCAATTCCGCCGATTTCCAGCGAGGCGGTTTCAGTGCGGACGATGCCAAGCAGGTAGTGCAACTTCTTAACGATCTGGCCGTCGACCTGGTTGAACTGTCAGGCGGCAGCTACGAAGCGCCAGCCATGCAGGGCGACGCGCGCGACGGCCGCACACTCGCACGGGAGGCATATTTTGTTGAATTCGCCCGTGATATCCAGACCGTCGCGAAAATGCCGGTCATGGTGACCGGCGGGATTCGGCGTCGACAGGTTGCAGAACAGGTCGTAGCAAGCGGATTGGACATGATCGGCATAGGCACGGCGCTGGCCATTGACCCTCACCTGCCGCGCGACTGGCGGCTTGGTAAAAACAATGCGCCTGCCCTTCGTCCGATCAACTGGAAGAACAAGGCGTTGGCGTCACTGGCAAATATGGCAGCCGTCAAATTCCAGCTCAATAAGCACAGCGCTGGCAGGAATCCGGACCCGCAGGTGTCGCCTTTGAAGGCCTTGGTCTTGCAGCAGATCGCCAACACTTGCCGCGCCCGGCAATATCGCGTCTGGATGGCGCAACGTTCAAGACGGTAACCGTAGGTTTCCGCCCAGAGGTGGGCGGGGTTCTTTGCGCGCCACCTTAGCTGGCGGCGCGTTTTTTTTATCAGTCCAGTGCTTTCGGCGCGTAAAGCGCGCTTTGGACCTCCGGTACGTACTCATAMTTGACCGTCTTCCCGGGTCAGATGTCCTTCCCGATCGCGGTTGGTGAAGTTATTCGTGACCATGACGGCTTTTGCTGGAGATATCGCCCAGCTTCTCTCCCTCGATGACAACGTCGGCCTTCCCCGTCTCCGCATCAGCAATTTCAAAGACAACGCTCTTGCCGCTTTCACGCAAGCTTATGCCGGTGAGCCACTTCGGCAAGTTGTAGCCCACCACCCCGCGGACTCTCTGTCGTTCTCACAGTACCGATACGCATAGGCGGAGAGCGCCACCAGTCCCCTGCCCGGCCACACCTGCAGCGGCAGGACCTTTGCCAGCATGTCAGGATTTCTTTCGCGCGGTGATGCCCAAGGTATCCATCACTCTGGYAGCATTGTCCTCGCATGCCATCTCTTCCGGTTTCGAGTCGATCAGCTGAATCAGCGTGAGCAGATGTGCTTTGTTCTGGGCCAGACGAACTTCCATTGATTCGATGTCGCCAACCTTCTTCCTGAGCGCGGCGATCAGTTCATCGTGCTGCCAGCCACTGGCGTCCGCAGGCAGCACCTGCTTGATTTCGTCCAGCGTAAAGCCAGTCTGTTGTGCGTTGACGATGATGGACAAAATCGCGACCGCTTCAAGCGGATATTCCCGATAGCCGTTCGACTTCCGGTCCACGGCCTTCAAAAGCCCCTTCGCCTCGTAGAAGCGAATCGTCGCCGGCGTCAGGCCAGTTCGTTTCGCCAGGTCACCGATCTTCATCGTCTTTTCACCCAAGTATCCCCTGCCAACTTTATACCTGAAGTGAACTTGAATG
>NZ_JBFRDW010000803.1:0-2330 GCF_052113985.1 Pseudoduganella sp. RAF53_2
GGACTGGGCAAGGCCATCGTAGCGCATCTGCTCGAGAAGTCGCGCGGACACAACAAAATCATTCTCTACGCGGTGCCGGGCAAAGAAAACTTCTACCGCCAGTTCGGTTTCCGCCGCATGACAACGGCGATGGCGATCTTCGAAGACCAGGCGGCGGCTGCCGATCGCGGCTACCTCGCCGACTAGCCAGCCTCGTGGCAGCAAACGCAGAGTTTGTTGCCGTCCGGGTCGCGGAAATAGGCGCCGTAATAGTTGGCGTGGTATTCGGGACGCAGGCCCGGCTGCCCTTCACAGCAGCCGCCGTTCGCGAGCGCCGCGGCATGCGCACGGTCGACCGTGGCGCGATCCGCAGCCTGCAGCGCCGTCATCTGTCCATTGCCGCACGTCGCGGCCTGGCCATCGAATGGACGGCCAATCAGAAACAGCGGACGCCCGCCCGCCGCCGGCTGCCACCCTGCCCACGGACGCGCATCGTCGCGAAAGCGTAGCGTATGACCCAGCGCGGACATGAGCGCTGAATGAAAGCGGAAGGCCGTATCGAAATCGCCGACGCCGAGAAAGATGTGGGAGATCATGCGCTAACTGGAGTTGCCGGTACGGGCGCCGGCGTCGATGTGCAGGCTGCCGGGCAGATAGTTGCTGACAGGGCGTATCTCGAAACTCGCACCCTCGAAATGCAGGGCACGGGCGATGCTGGCGGCTTCGTCGTCATTGCCGCAATCGACAACATACATCCCCAGCAAATCCGCGCCCGCAGCCGGCGCATTGGCGACGGAGCCTAGCCGCATCACAGGCCCCAGCCGGCCCTCGCGCGCGAGCCGCTCGCGCAAAGCGGCGTGGCGATCGAGCACGGCGGCTTCCTGTTCCTCCGTCCATCCGGCGACGGAACCGTAAATCATGATGGAGTACAACATGAGCCCTCCTTACTTGATGCAGACTGCGCGCACGGCCTTCACATCGGTGATGCCGAGCAGGATTTTTTCGATGCCGTCCATCTTCAGCGTGAGCATGCCGTCTTCCAGCGCGGCAGCCAGCAGCTGGGCGACGCGGGCGTGCTCCTGCAGCAGCTTCTTGACGCGGTCGCTGCCGATCATCAGTTCGTGCAGGCCGACACGGCCGCGATAGCCCTTGTTGCACTCGTCGCAGCCCACCGGGCGATAGAGCGTGAACTGGCCCTGCGCATCGGCATAACGCTCCTGCCAGCCTTGCGCGACGCGAGTGCGTGCGGCACGGGCATCTTTCTTGAACGCTTCCGTGTTTTGCAGCTCTTCGCAGTATTCGGACAGCATCAGCTCCAGCTCCGCTTCACCGGGGTGATAAGGCATCTTGCAGCTGTTGCACAGACGCTTGGCCAGACGCTGCGCCAGAATCCCCAGCAGAGCATCGGCGAAGTTGAACGGGTCCATGCCCATGTCCAGCAGGCGCACGATGGACTCCGGTGCGCTGTTGGTGTGCAGCGTGGCAAACACCAGGTGGCCGGTCAGCGAAGCTTCAATGCCCATGCTGACGGTTTCCTTGTCGCGCATTTCGCCAACCATGATCACGTCCGGATCGGCACGCAGGAAGGCGCGCATCACGGTCGCGAAGTCCAGCCCCGCCTTGCGGTTGACCTGCACCTGGCGCAAGCCTTTCTGCGTGATCTCGACCGGGTCCTCGGCCGTCCAGATTTTCGTTTCCGGCGTGTTCAGATAATTCAGCACCGAGTGTAGGGTGGTGGTCTTGCCCGAGCCGGTGGGGCCGCAGACAAAGAACAGGCCGTAGGGTTTCTCGATGGTGGCGCGCAGGCGGTCCAGGTTGGCGGGCAGCACGCCCAGCTTGTCCAGCGGGATCGGTTCGCCGGCGGCCAGGATGCGCATCACCACATCTTCCACGCCGCCGGTGGATGGGATGGTGGCCACGCGTAACTCGATGTCCAGGGGACCGTATTTTTTGAACTTGATCTTGCCGTCCTGCGGCTTGCGGCGCTCGGAGATATCGAGGTCGCACATGATCTTGATGCGCGCCACCATCGCTGCACGATAGGCGGCCGGAATCTCGATATACGGCACCAGCGAGCCATCCTTGCGGAAGCGGATACCGGTCTTGCCTTTGCCGGGCAGGGGTTCAATGTGAATGTCGGACACGCCCTGGCGGTAAGCGTCGACGATGATCTTGTTAATCAGCTTGACCAGCTCATTCTCGACCGCTTCGGAGACTTCGGCCTCCTGCTCCTCGTCGTGCTCCTCCATGCCGGACAGCAGCTCGCCCACGCTGGTGCTATCACCGCCCGAGCCGTAGAACTGGTCCACCGTTTGCGCGAACTCGCGCCCCGTGGTCACGCTGTACACCAC
>NZ_JBFRDW010000804.1:0-2325 GCF_052113985.1 Pseudoduganella sp. RAF53_2
AGTTGCCCACGGTTATGTGGCCCGTTATTTCGGTGACGATACGGCCGAACGCATGGGGCGCCTGAGCGCCAATCCGGCGCGCCATATCGACCCGATCGGCACCATCCTGCTGCCGCTGATGCTGCACCTCGCGCATCTGCCGCCGTTTGGCTATGCAAAGCCGGTGCCGGTCGATTACAGCCGCCTGCGCAATCCGAAAAAGCAGATGGGCTTTGTGGCCGCGGCCGGGCCGCTGGCTAATTTTGCGATGGGCTTGTTGTGGCTGCTGATGTTCAATCTGATTGCCGCCATGGGCGTACAAGAGCCGTTCCTGATCGAGATGGCGCGCGGTGGCGTACTGGTTAACGCCGCCATGTGTGCGTTCAATCTGATTCCGATTCCGCCACTGGACGGCGGACGTATCGTGACGGCGTTGCTACCGCACGGTCTCGCCATGCGCTTCGCCAGCATCGAGCGCCTCGGACCGATCGTTTTCATTCTGCTGATCGTGCTGTTGAATACCGGACCTTTCCGTAGTCTGCTGACTGGTCTGATGTACTTTGTCATCTATCTGTTCGGCCTGGTGCTGACGCCGATTACCATTTTCCTGAGCTGACACTATGTACCCAGACCGCGTTGTTTCCGGTATGCGCCCCACAGGCGCCATGCATTTGGGGCACTACCATGGCGCCCTGAAGAACTGGATCAGGATGCAGTCCGAACAGCCTTGCCTGTTCTTCGTGGCCGACTGGCACGCGCTGACCACGCATTACGACGACCCTTCGATCATCGAGAAGTCCACCTGGGACATGCTGGTCGACTGGCTGGCAGCCGGTATCGATCCGACCCAGGCGACGCTGTTCATCCAGTCCAAGATTCCGGAGCACGCCGAGCTGCATCTGCTGCTGTCGATGGCGACGCCGCTGGGCTGGCTGGAGCGCGTGCCTACTTACAAGGACCAGATCGAAAACCTGGCCAACAAGGATCTGGCCACCTACGGCTTCCTCGGCTATCCGCTGCTGCAGGCGGCCGACGTGCTGATCTACCGCGCCAGCGAAGTGCCGGTCGGTGAAGACCAGGTGCCGCACATTGAAATGATGCGCGAGATCGCGCGCCGCTTTAATCACCTGTACGGCAAGGAAAAGGACTTCGAAGAGAAGGCCGGGATCGCCGTCAAGAAGCTGGGCAGCAAGCGCGCCAAGCTGTACAACGAACTGCGCAAGGATTACCAGCAGAACGGCGACAATGCCGCGCTGGAGCAGGCCAAGGCCATGCTGGATGATGCGCAGAGCCTGTCCATGATCGACCGCGAGCGCCTGTTCGGCTACCTGGAAGGATCGCGCAAGCTGATCCTGGTTGAGCCGCAAGCCAGGCTGACCGAAGCGTCGCGCCTGCCGGGCCTGGATGGCCGCAAGATGTCCAAGAGCTATGGCAATGCGATTGCCTTGCGCGAGGATAAGGAAACCGTCACCAAGAAAATCCGTACCATGCCGACCGACCCTGCGCGCGTGCGCCGCACGGATGCGGGTGAACCGGAGCGCTGCCCGGTATGGCAATTCCACGTCGTGTACTCCGATGGTCCGACCCAGGAATGGGTGCAGAAGGGCTGCAAATCGGCCGGCATCGGCTGCATCGAATGCAAACAGCCGGTCATCGACGCCATCATCAAGGAACAGGAGCCGATGCACGAGCGCGCCCAGCCTTATCTGGACGATCCGTCGCAGGTGCGTGCCATTGTCGCCGACGGCAACGAAGCCGCCCGCAAGCTGGCGCAGGAAACCATGCGCGACGTGCGCGAAGCGATGGGATTGAACTATGGATGATCCATCGGTCTGGGTGCAGCGCTTCGCGCCCTTGATTCCAGGCGGCGAAGTGCTGGACCTGGCATGCGGCAATGGCCGCCATTCGCGCTATATGGCTGCGCTGGGCCACCTGGTGGTGGCGGTGGACCGCGATCCGCAGGCGCTGGCCGCTGCGGCGGACGACGGCATCGTTACCAGCGAAATCGACCTGGAAGTGGAGGGCGCCGCCTGGCCTTTCGGTCCGGCGCGCTTTGCCGGTATTGTGGTGACCAATTACCTGCATCGCCCGCTTATCGGCGACATGCTGGGCAGTCTGGCGCCGAACGGTGTGCTGATCTACGAGACTTTCTCCGAAGGCAACGCCGCGTTTGGCAAACCGTCCAATCCCGCCTTCCTGCTGAAGCCGGGAGAGCTGCTGGAACTTGCCCAGCAGCATGGTTTGCGTGTCATCGCGTTTGAGGATGGCGTCGTTAACACGCCGAAACCTGCAATGGTGCAAAGAATTTGCGCCGTAAAGGAAGAGTTTCCAAGGGAAGCGGCTCTG
>NZ_JBFRDW010000805.1:0-2324 GCF_052113985.1 Pseudoduganella sp. RAF53_2
GCTTCTCGCCGCAGCCCTCTTCGAACTGCCTTACACGCTGGCCTTCAGCGTATTCGGCGCCGCGCTGCTGCTGGGCGCCGCGTTGTGGTACTGGCGCTGGCGCCGCAACAAGCGCGCATCCGGCCAGCTGGGCTCCATGCTCGAACAGCAAGCGGCCGTGAATCCTAAAGCCGATCCCTCGCAACGCCACGAAATGGAGGCGCTGCGCAAGCGCATGCTGGAGGCCATCGCCACCATCAAGACTTCCAAGCTGGGTCTGCGCTCCGGCAGCGCTGCCTTGTACGAGCTGCCCTGGTACATGATCATCGGAAATCCAGCTGCGGGCAAAAGTTCGGCCATTGCCAACTCCGGCCTCCAGTTCCCGCTGTCGGGCAGCCGCATCGTGCAGGGCGTAGGCGGCACCCGCAACTGCGACTGGTTCTTCACCACCGATGGCATCCTGCTCGACACGGCAGGACGCTATTCGGTTAACGATGAAGACCGCGCAGAGTGGTTCGGCTTCCTCGGCCTGCTGAAAAAATACCGCCGCAAGGCGCCGATCAACGGCATCATCATCGCCGTCAGTATCGCCGAACTGATTGGCCGCCGCCCCGAATTTGCAATGGACCTGGCGCACAGCCTGCGCCAGCGCGTGCAGGAGCTGACCGAGAAACTGGAAGTCCACGCGCCGGTCTATATCGTCTTCACCAAAGCAGACCTGATCAACGGCTTTGCGGAATTCTTCCAGGACTGCCAAATCGGCGAGCGCGAACGCGTCTGGGGCGCTACCCTGCCCTACCGCCGCGACCATTCGAACGAGGAGGTACTGAACCAGTTCGATGTCCGCTTCGACGAGCTGTACGAAGGACTGAAGGAAATGAGCCTGGCCAATATGGCGCTGCAATGGCGCGAACGGCTGCCGCCCGGCGTGTTCACCTTCCCGCTGGAGTTCAACGCCATCAAGGCGCCGCTGCGCGCCTTCATCGCCACGCTGTTCGAAGACAATCCCTTCCAGTTCAAGCCGGTGTTCCGCGGTTTCTACTTCACCAGCGCGCTGCAGGAAGGCGAAGGCGTCTCGGCTACCACGCACCGCGTGGCGCAGCGCTTCGACCTGCAATTGCRGGAAGCAGGCCATGGCAGCAATGAGCGCCAGCATGGCTACTTCCTGCTCAAACTGTTCCGCAACGTGATCTTTGCGGACCGCGACCTGGTCGCGCAGTATGCCAGCCCGGCCAAGACGCGCATGCACTACGCGGCCTTCTTCGGCGCGGTGGCGCTGTGCGGACTGCTGCTGGGCGGATGGAGCTGGTCCTACCTGGGCAACCGCCAGCTGGTAGCCAATGTGCAGGCCGATCTGGAGAAAGCCGTCAAACTGCAACAGCAGCGGCCGGACCTGGCGGCCCGCATCGAGGCCATGGAAATCCTGCAGGACCGCATCGAACAGCTGCAACAATTCCGCGATGACCGCCCGCTGTCCGTCAGCCTTGGCCTGTACCAGGGCGAGCTTCTGGAACGCAAGCTGCGCGAGGAATATTTCAACGGCCTGCGTGAAGTGATGCTGAAGCCCGTGAGTCAATCGCTGGAAGCCTTCCTTGCAGAAGTCAATGCCAATGCGGCGCAGCTGCAACCGCAGGCGCATGCGCCGGCGCCCCAGGCACAGCAAGGCATACAGCAGTTCAAGGACGTGGCACCCGACAATGTGGAAGATGCCTACAACGCGCTGAAAACCTACTTGATGCTGGCGGATCGCAACCGCGCCGAAGCCAGCCACCTGAATGACCAGCTGACGCGCTTCTGGCGCGTGTGGCTGGAAACCAACCGCGGCGCCATGCCGCGCGAACAGATGATCCGCAGCGCGGAACGCATGATCGCGTTCTATCTGGAGCAGATCAACGATCCGTCCTGGCCGCAAGTCGAAAACCGCCTGGCGCTGGTCGACCAGTCGCGCACTACGCTGCGCCGCGTGGTGCGCGGCATGCCGGCGCGCGAACGCGTGTACGCAGACGTGAAAGCGCGCGCCGCCACCCGCTATCCGGCAATGACCGTCGCCCGCATCGTCGGCGAACAGGATCGCGAACTGGTCATGGGCAGCTATTCGATCTCCGGCGCCTTCACGCGCGCCGCCTGGGATGGCTTCGTTCGCGATGCCTTCCGCGAAGCCGCCAACCGTGAACTGAGCAGCGCCGACTGGGTGCTGAAGACCGCCAGCAAAGACGATCTGACGCTGGAGGGCAGTCCGGAGCAGATCCAGAAATCGCTGGTGGAGGCCTACAAGAACGATTATGCGAAGGAATGGCAGAAGTTCCTGCAGGGCGTGGCAATCAAGGACCTGGACGGCTTTGCCG
>NZ_JBFRDW010000806.1:0-2316 GCF_052113985.1 Pseudoduganella sp. RAF53_2
CGCCCACATCCCATGCCGAGTAGCGCACGCGGGTAGCGACGCCGTACGGGTTCTGCGGGTGGTTGGCCGCCATCAGGATGGTCGAGCCGTAGTTGATCAGCTGGTTCGGGCCGCCGTTGGTGCCTGGGAAGGCGATGGTGCTGGACGAGGAACCTGGGGTCAGGGTGAACGACGCTTTACGCGAGGAGTAGCCCAGTTCGGTGTACGCCTGCAGGTCCGGATTGATCTGCCAGGTGCCGCGGGTGTACAGGTTCACGCCTTCGATTTCCGGCAGCATGGAGCGGAACTGGTCCTGGTACCACAGGCAGCCACCGTTCGGATCTTTCGGGGTCACGCTGGAGAACTTGTCGCAGCCCGGCAGCGAAACGTACTGGCCGGTCTTCGGGTTCAGCAGAGCGCCGGTCGGGCTAGGGGAAGCCGCGCCATTGGTGATGTAGCCGGTAGCGAACTGGGTCGCCAGCGGGTAGCCGTATGGACGCAGGTCGCCGTGGCCGATGTAGGCGCGGTCTTTGCGGTCGGAAGCGTTCAGCTTGTCGTTCTGGCTGTACTCGGCGTTGATGACCCAGTTGTACTTGTCTTCTTCCAGGTTGCCGGTGCCCCAGGTCAGGGTGGCCTTGTTCTGCTTGGCATCGTCGTAGCGCGACCAGCCGGTTTCACCCTTCATCTCAAAGCCGGTGAAGTCTTTGCGCAGGATGATGTTGACCACGCCGGCGATCGCGTCGGCGCCGTACAGCGAGGAAGCGCCGTCCTTCAGCACCTCGATGCGCTCGACGATGTTCATCGGCACGGAGGACAGGTCGGTAAAGCTCTTCTGGCCGTCGTCGGCACGTGCGAAAGGCGCCATGCGGCGGCCGTTCAGCAGCACCAGGGTCGAGGTCGCACCCAGGCCGCGCAGCGAGATCGCGGTGGAGCCGGCGGCGAAACCGTTACCAAAGGTGGTCGGCAGGGAGCCGGCGCCGTCAGCAGTCAGGGTTTGCAGGTACTCGGCGACCGTGGTCTTGCCGGACTTGGCCAGGTCGTCCTTGGTGATGACCTGAACCGGGGACGCGGTTTCAGCGGTTGCGCGCTTGATGCTCGAACCGGTAATTTCCACGCGTTGAATGTTGGCGTCTTGCGCCATAGCCGCGTTAGCGACCAGAGTCAGACCAGCCGCTGCGCCCAAAATGGACAGGCGAACGGAACGGGCCATGATCTTTTCCATCATGTTTTAAACCTCCAAAGGTAAACCAATAAAACGAGCTACAGCTACAGCTATTTCCTGCCGTTTTGGTGCTCCCATTTGAAGGAACTCTCCACCGAGTTCCTGCAAGCCGAAGATAAGAACATTCGGCTGAACAAGGTGTCAACGGATAATTCGGCGGCAAAATGTATGAATTTGTATAAGGATGCGCAATCTCCGCGCAAATTTCGCCGAATTTTCCGATTATTATTGGCTTCGTCGTGTAACTTGCTGTAGTCCAAGACAACCAGGTTTTTTACTTGATGGCAGGAAAATGTATCATTTCTGATACATTGCCAACATTTGGCGAATATGCGCTATCGTTACGGCTTTTCCGGAGTTGCGATGACGTTTAACTGGCTGAAGTGCCTGGGCCTGGGAGCGCTGCTGGCGTTCCCTCTGGCGCATGGCGAGCCGGTCAAAACATTGCGTTACATACTCCCCGCCGCGGAAACCAGTTTCGATCCCGCCGTCTCGCGCGACCTCTACACCGGCCACGTCCTGCAAGCCGTTTTCGATACCCTCTACAGCTACGATTACCTGGCGCGCCCGGTCCAGCTGATGCCAGCCGCCGCGGCCGCGTTGCCGGAAGTGTCGGCTGACGGCAAGACCTACACCATCCATTTGAAGAAGGGCCAGCTGTTCACCGACGATCCGGCCTTTGGCGGCAAGCGCCGCGAGCTGACGGTGGCGGATTTCGTGTATTCCTGGAAGCGCCTGTTCGATCCCCGGCTGGCCTCGCCGCACAGCTGGCTGTTCGAAGGCAAAATCCTCGGCCTCGATGCGCTGGCAGCCGAGGCCGCCCGCACCGGCCATTTCGACTACGACAAACCGATTCCGGGCTTTGAAATCGTCGATCCCTATACCTTGCGCATCCATCTGGTGCAGACCGACTGGAATCTGGGCATGATCCTGGCCCATGAGCCGACCGCCGCCGTGGCGCGCGAGGTGGTGAAGGCCTACGGCGACAGCAAGGGCGAAGTGGAGGCCAATCCCGTCGGCACCGGCTACTACAAGCTGGGTCAATGGACACGCGGCAGCAAGATCGTGCTGGAAGAGAACAAGGACCATTTGCCTGAGACCTGGGATTTCAAGGC
>NZ_JBFRDW010000807.1:0-2309 GCF_052113985.1 Pseudoduganella sp. RAF53_2
GCCATGCGTAGCTGATACGGGCGTTGAACTTATCGTTCTCGTAGTAGCCGCCGATATTGGCGGTGACTTTCGAAGCGCCCAGCATGTCGCATGGATTAGCCGTGGTCGAAGTCTGAGTCTGCGGGCAGGAGCCGAACTTCTGTTTCGAATCCGCCAGGGTCAGGTTGCCGTCCCAGCCGAAGCCGGTCGCAGCGATTGGCATCTGCAGGTTGAATTCCAGGCCCTTCACTTCAGCATCCACATTGATCGGAGACGTGATGGTGTAGTCCGCGAACACTGGTTTGTTCTGCTGTTGCGAGGCACGCGAATCGATGAAGGTGCCGTGGCTGATACCGTAGCCCACGTAGTTGCGCAGATCCATGTAAAAAGCGCCAACCGAAGCCAGGGCGCGCGGTGCGAAGTACCACTGCAGCGTTGCGTCCAGGTTGTTCGAAATGGTCGGCTTCAGCGCTGCGTTACCGCCGTTACCGGTATGGGTTTCGTCGGTCAGCTGCACAGTACCACCCAGTGCACCGAAGTCGGGGCGGGTCATGGTGCGGGAGATGCCCAGACGGCCCACGACATCTTTCATCAGGTCCAGACGCAGGTTGGCGCTTGGCAGAACTTCGGTGTGGTTATTGTCCACGCGGGTCTGCTGCACGAAACCACCCCATGGGAAGGCTGGCAGATTACCACCTGGGAGCTGTACCGGCAGGATCTGGTAACCGTTGGACTGCCCTTCGGTACGCACCACGCGCACGCCGGCGTTACCACTCCAGCCCTCGCCTTCGAAGTCGCCCGAGACGTAAGCCGCCTTGGTCTTCTCCTTCAGGTTAAACATATCCGGATAGTAGATACGGGTCTCACTGCGGTTGGAGTGCTCGTTACCCCACTGTTGCAGGATGGCGCGGTCCAGCTCCCATACGTTGCGTGGGAATTCACCTCCCAAGTCGCTGGCGAAATCACTCGGGTATGTATTGCCGTTCCAGGCGGGGTTGCTGTTTGCCGTTCCGGTTTCCGTATTAGCAAAGTTCGGGCCTTGCGACACTTCGAAATTGCTGCGCTTGTGGCTCGTGCCGCGTACGCCGAACTTCAGCTCGCGCAGCGGACCTGCGTCCACGCGGAAGGCTGCGTCCAGCTGGCCGTAGTTTTCTTCATCGGTGGTGGTTGCCGGGCTGGCGCCAAACACCCAGTCCAAAATAGTGCCAGTGAACTTGGACGTGTCAATGCTTGGGAACTTCACGGATACCGGAGCACCCAGGCCGTTCAACTGATAGCTCACGCCGGAGTTGTTCACGTCACCTTCATACACGCCCTGCGATGGGGTGGCGCCGCTGCCCTTGGTGCGGCCGAAGGAACCGCTGATGGTCAGCTCATTGGTTGGACGCCATTTACCGGAGATGTCGGCAAATTCGCTCTTCGCGTAAGCGCCTTCACGCACGATGTCGTCGACGATACCGTAGCGCAGTGGCGCCGCTGCCGTACCCTTGTTGGAGTAGTTCACGGAGGTCAGCGTGCCATTGCGCACGGTGTACGAATCCGGAATCACATTGCCGCCAATCGCGCCGTTGGCGTTCATGTCAGTCATGTAGTTGCGATTGTAGTTGGACGCTTCCAGCTTCGAATTGAAGTAAGTACCTTCCAGTGAGAAGTCGCGGCTTGGCTTGATCTGTGCAACCACCATACCGCCTTTGCGGTCACGCTCCTGCTCGAAGAGAGAGGAGCCGATCAGGCGTGGATACCAGACGTTTGCCAGATCGGGCTTCGCCTTGGCCAAGTCGCTGGTCGGCGAAATCTGGGTCCATTGCAGAATTTCCTGGCCATCACGGCGCAGGTGGCGCTTTTCCTTGAAGCCTTGCAGCAAAACGCCGAAGGTATTGGCATCGTTCTTCCAGTTGATCAGACCGGAGAATTGCGGGTCGGTCTTGCCAGCCAGGGTGGTGTACACGCCCTGGATGGAGCCTTCCAGCGACAGCGACTGCTTGAAGTCCAGTGGGTGACGGGTCAGGATGTCGATGGTACCGGCCGAACCGCCTTCCACCAGGTCAGCGGTCGGCGACTTGCGCACCACGACCTGACCAACGATCTCGGAGGGCAGCAGGGAGTAGGAAGTGGTACGGCCCACGGCGCCGCCCACCTGGTCCAGCACGAACCAGTCGCCGGACGATACAGCGTGGCCGTTGATCAGGGTCTGGGTCAGGGCCGGTGCAGTACCACGCAGGCTGACGCGGTCGTTTTCGTCGAAGCCACCGGAACCGGCAGCGGACTGCGAAATGTTCACGCCAGGGAGACGCTGCAGGGAGTCTGCAACGTTCTTGTCAGGCATCTTG
>NZ_JBFRDW010000808.1:0-2307 GCF_052113985.1 Pseudoduganella sp. RAF53_2
GTTCGAATGGCCGATGGTACAGACAAGTTCCTGTGTCATTCGTCCATTCTGGCATGAACRCTCCGCGCGCAGCGCACCGCCCATGAACTTGCTGTGGCTTGATGAGAGCCATATCAAAAATGATATAGCTCGCGAGCATTTAGTTATTGGAGATACATACCCGAAGGGGATAACATGATCCGCACCATCGCTTTGGAGTCCCGTAATGCCAGGTCCTGTTTCTGCTGCATCCTCCGTCGTTGAACCGCAATCCCAGTCCAGCGCCAGCTACGGCGCGGTGATGTCGCTGCTGGCGAGCCTGTTCTTCACCTGGGGCTTCATCACAGTCATTAATAACACCCTGCTGCCGCACTTGCGCAGTGTGTTCGAACTGAATTACACGCAGACCACGCTGATCGAATCGGTATGGTTCATCGCCTACTTCGTGGCATCGATTCCTTCAGCAAAGCTGATCGAGCGCGTCGGCTACAAGAAATCGCTGGTGATCGGACTGACGATCATGGCGGCCGGTGCGCTACTGATGATCCCCGCGGCCCGTCTGCCTTCCTATGCGGTAACGCTGTGCGCGCTGTTCATTGTCGCTTGCGGCATCACGCTACTGCAGGTGTCGGCCAATCCTTATGTGACCGTCGTCGGCTCGCCGCAGACCGCGTCTTCGCGGCTGAATCTGGTGCAAGCCTTTAACTCGCTGGGCACCACGCTGGCGCCGCTGTTCGGTGCTTACCTGATCCTGGGACGTTCCACTTCCGGCACCGCCGGCGCAGGCCAGGTGCTGACGCAGGCCGAGCGGCTGGCCGACGCGCAAGCGGTACAGCTGCCTTATCTGATCGTGGCGGCCGTGCTGGTGGTGCTGGCACTGGTCATCGCGCGCTTCCCGCTGCCTGCGCTGCATCACTCGTCCACGGCACGCGCCAGCAAGGACCAGCGTGCATCGATGTCGCTGTGGCGTCACCGCAATCTGGTGTTCGGCGTGCCGGCCATCTTCATTTATCTGATCGCGGAAATCGGCGTCGCCAACCTGTTCATCAATTTCGTTGGCCAGCCAAACATCGGCAACGTGAATCACGAACAAGGCGCGCATTACCTCTTCCTGCTATGGGGCGGCATGATGGTTGGCCGCTTCGTCGGCAGCTTCCTGATGCGTCTGACCACTGCGGAACGCGTGCTGGCAGGCTGCAGCATCGGTGCCTTTATCGTCATGATGATCGCGGCACTGGGTTCAGGACACGTCGCAATGTGGGCGCTGATCTCGGTGGGCCTGTTCCACTCCGTGATGTTCCCGACCATCTTCACGCTCGGCATCAAGGGCCTTGGCCCGCTGACCGAAGAAGGCGCCGGTCTGCTGATCATGGCGATTGCAGGCGGCGCGCTGGTCGTGGTGCAGGGCTGGCTGGCCGACACCTTCGGCCTGCAGCTGTCTTTCCTGCTGACCGCCGCATGCGAGCTGTATGTGCTGTTCTACGCCGTGTGGGGCGCGCGTCCGACCAACGCGTTCCCCGACGAGCACGCGGAATAAGCTAAGACCATAGCCAGCGCAAAGCGTCCGCCAGGATGGCGCCGCCGTGGCGCAGAGAGTGGCCACCCTCGCCTATCACCAGCTGGTATGCGTAGCCGCGATAAGCCAGCGCTTCCGCCAGCTGGCGATTGGCCAGTTGCCAGTGCCCGAACGTGATGTTCAAATCATGCTCGCCCGTTTGCAGGAATACCCGCAGCGGGCGTTGTTCTTCGCGCCGCACCCGCTTCGCACATTGATCACCGCCGCGGATGTCCACAAAGCTGCCGCAATGGCTTAGCACCTTGCCGAATGCGTCCGGACGTTCCCATGCGGCGTTGAAAGCACAAACGCCACCGGAGCTGATGCCGGCCAGGCCACGCTGCGCAGGGTCCGAGGAGATGCGGTAGCCTTCCGTCGCTTCCGGCAGCAACTCTTCCAGCAGGAAACGCACATAGGTATCGCCTTGTGCATCGTATTCGATGCTGCGATTGTCGGAGCCGCCGTAGACCGGCAAGCCCGGTCCCCTCTCGCCAGGATCGACAAATACGGCGATGGTTGGCGGCAGTTCACCGCTCGCGATCAGGCTATCCAGCACACGCGCTGCATTCGCTTCCGGCCCCAGATAGCGGGAGCCATCCTGGAATACCAGCAGACTGGCGTCCGCGCTACCGTCGTACTGCAYGGGCACATACACCGAATAGTTGCGTTCGACGCCGGGATAGATCTTTGCGCCGCGATGGCGCCGGCGCAGGACCGGGCCGGCGGGCACAGAATCCGGCACCTGGATGGCCTGATAGGGCTCAGGACGTGAC
>NZ_JBFRDW010000809.1:0-2300 GCF_052113985.1 Pseudoduganella sp. RAF53_2
GGTGTACAGCGACTGGCCGCCGCCCTTGTACTGGAATGTGCCGAAGCGTGCGCCGCTAATACGGGTGGCGGCATCTGTCACTTCCTGCAGCAGCGGCTTGAGGTCGCGCTGGCGGGCGATGGCGTTACCGGTATTGTTGAGCAATTCCAGAATATTGGATTCATCGCGCAGCGCTTCCTGCACCCGCTTGACCTGGTCCACGTCGGTGCTGGTGCCGAACCAGCGCACCAGATGGCCGCTGGCATCGCGCACGGGATTGGCGCGTGTCAGGAACCAGCGGAACTGGCCATCCGCGCCGCGAATCGGGAATTCCATTTCGAAGGGYAGGCCGCTGCGCACCGAGGTCGCCCAGTGCGCCATCATGGCGGGCAGGCAGTCCGGATCGTACACATGCTGCCAGCCGTCGCCCAGCACCTGATAGGGACTGGTGCCGGTGTAGTCATACCAGCGCTCGTTGTACCACACCATGGCGCCGTCGAAATTGGCGATCCAGGCCAGCTGGGGAATGGTATTGGCCAGCGCGCGCAATTCCTCTTCGCTATTGCGCAGGGTGTCTTCGGCGGCCTTGCGCGTGCTAATGTCCTGCACCATGCCCGTCATGCCTTGCAGTTCGCGCTCGTCGTTGTAATTACCGTGACCGACCACCGACACCCAATATCGCTCGCCATTGCGGCGCACCACGCGGCATTCGATATTGAAATCGCTGCGCTGGACATAGGCGTCGAGGAAGGCGCGCCGCACCGGCTCGAAATCTTCCGCCAGGATGCGTTCACGCAGCACCGGCCAGGTGATGGGGATTTCGGCCGGCAGCTCGAAGATCTCCGCCGCGCGGCGCCCCAGTTTGACGCGGTCGGTGCCCGCATCCCATTCCCAGTCACCCAGCTTGCCCGCAGCGAGCGCCACCTGCAGGCGGTTGGCGCTTTCGCGCAGGCTGCGCTCTTCGACCTTGCGCTGCTGGATATCCTGCAGATACACGGCCAGTCCCTCTGCGGACGGATAGGCGCGCACTTCCAGCCAGCGCTGGCGCGGCAGGTAGTACAGCTCGAAGGAGGCGGTTTGCTGCTCTTCCATGGCACGGCGGAATTGCACCTCCAGCACGGTGCCGCGCAATTCGGGGAAGGCTTGCCATAGATTGGTGCCGGTCGGGTCTTCCAGCGAGCGGTTCAGCGGACGCAGGATTTCGTTGGCACGCGTATTCAGCCAGGTGACGTTCCATTCGCGACCGATGACGGCAAAGCCGTCGGTAATGCTTTCCAGCACGGTGCGCATGAGCTCATTGGAATGGCGTAAATCGTCCTGCGCTCCCAAAACGGAGCGCATCAAGTCATTCGGCGGAAGGGGGCCGGAACCGGGCATGGCAGCAGAACTCATGACTTCTCAGCGATCGTTGATACGGCCGGCACAGCCACGCCGCATCTTCATTGTAGCGCCCCGGCCGTTCCCGCCGATGCACGGTTGGTGGACGGCTCAGCCAGCCACGCCAGCCAGCGCCTGCTGCAGCTGTTCGATATCGTAGGGCTTCTGAATGGAAATAGCCGGGAAATCGAGCTGGCTGGTCAGGTTCTGGCTGTAGCCGGAGGCGAACACAATGCGCAAGCCGGGCTGCTCTTTCAGGGCCTGGCGCGCCAGATCGACGCCGGACATGCCGGGCAGGCTGACGTCCGAGAACAGCACATCGAAGCGATCCTGGCGCAGGGCGGTGAGGGCGTCCTCGCCGCGGGCCACGGCCTGCACCGTGTGGCCAAAAGTGCGCAGCATTTCACAGACCAGGTATTGGGCGTCCACATTGTCCTCGACCACCAGGATGTTCAGCGGCTCGATTTCCTGCGCGGCAGCCGGCGCGCTTGGCGGCGCCATCGTGCACAGGATGCCGCTGACGGCGCCGTGCTCGTCCCGCAGCGGCGTGTAAGCCAGATCGAAGCTGCGCTCGACCGGCGTGCCGTCGTGCCATAGCTTCAGTAGTTGCGCTGGAAAGTGCATGGCCTGGCCAGCCCAGGCGCGGGCGATCACGGACGGATTCCAGCTCCATGCGGCGGGCGGCATGGGCGGCACGCTGCCGCCAGGAACGCGGCTGGGGTCGATGCCCATCATGGTGGCGTACGCGGAATTGATGAATAACGCCTGGGCGGGACCC
The DNA here is from genome assembly GCF_052113985.1 of Pseudoduganella sp. RAF53_2. Taxonomy (NCBI): domain Bacteria; kingdom Pseudomonadati; phylum Pseudomonadota; class Betaproteobacteria; order Burkholderiales; family Oxalobacteraceae; genus Pseudoduganella; species Pseudoduganella sp. RAF53_2. The sequence continues at coordinate 2,135 of NZ_JBFRDW010000809.1, forward strand.
CACATGATGAGGGCGGGCAGGGGGAGGTCAAGCAGGATATCGACCGACAGGCGCAGGGCAGGCGGCCAGCGCTCCGGCGGCCCGGGCTCGCAGCGGGACCAGTCCCGCTTCACGGACGCTTGCTCGCTGCCATTGGCGATTCGCTCCATGCCTGTTATCCCACCCC
>NZ_JBFRDW010000810.1:0-2299 GCF_052113985.1 Pseudoduganella sp. RAF53_2
CACCCGCCTGTAACGGCTGAAGGTACGGGCAGCGCACCTGCCGCGCCGCGCCAACCGCGCGAAAAGCACAAGCCGAGCGTGGCCGAGAAGGAAGCCAACAAGCACTTTATGGACATAGTCGAGCAACTGGCCGAAGCGCTGGAGCAGGGTCATCTGCACACCGCCGCCGACCTCGACAAGAAGCTGAAGGAAACCAAGACCGGCCGCCTGAACCCGCATCAGGCCGACCGTCTGTCCCATGTGCGCRCCGAGTTGAAGCGCATGAACGACTGGGCGCGCTGGGGCGGCAATGTCTCGCGCGAAGAGCTGGTCAAGGCGGTGGAGGAACTGCCGAAGCAGGGCTTGCCGATGAGCGAACTGGCCAAAAAGGTCAGCGCCATGCGTGAACGCTGGAAGGCACTGGATGGCGTGTCCGGCGCGGCGCCCAAGAGTTTGTGGGAAAAATTCGACGCCGCCTGCACCGCTGCTTACGCACCGGCAGCCGCCCACTTCAAGCATCTGGCCGACGAGCGCCATTCCAACGCAGCCAAGGCGCAAGCCCTGGTCGATGAAGCCAACGCCCTGGTCGCCAAAGACGCCGCGCAGCGCGAAGCCGCCGGCGGCGACCAGGCCGACAGGCGCGACGCGGCCAGCGGCCAGCTGCCGCACACGCACGACTGGCGCACGCTGGCCTCCGCATCGCAGCGTCTGCGCCAGGCCTGGAGCAGGCTCGGCACCATCGACCGCAAGGACAAGAAGCGTCTCGACACCGCCTTCAACAAGGCCATGGATACGCTGATGTCGCCGCTGGATTCCCAGCGCCGCATTGAAGTCGCTCGCCGTGAACAATTAATTGAAGAAGTCGGCAAGCTGAATCCGGCCGACCGTCACACCATCGACACTCTGCGCGGCTTGCAGGAAGCCTGGCAGGAGCACGCCCGCGCGCTGCCGCTGGAACGCAAGGCTGAGCAAGCGCTGTGGCAGAAATTCCGCGCCGCTTGCGACGCCATCTTCGCCCAACGCAAGGAAGCCGCCCACGCTGCCGACCACGAACGCAAAGCCCACTTGCACGAGCGCGAGGCGATTTGCGCCGGGCTGGAATCGGCCACCTTCGAAGGCGAGGACAAAGCCGTGCAGGCCGCCATCGCCAAGGCGCTGAAGGATGCGTCGCAAGCCTGGCATGCATCCGGCAGCGTGCCGCGCGCCGCCGAGCAGAAGATCGAAGCACGCTACCGTGCCGCAGTATCGGCGCTGCAATCGAAGGTAGAGGGCTTGCGCAAGAAGGCCGGCGCCGCTCAGGCCAACGCGCTGCGCGAAAAACTGCGCCTGACTCAGTCGCTGGAAACCGCCATCGCCGCACCGGACGATGTGAATGCCGACGACTGGAACCAGCGCTGGCAAGACCAGCCTGCGCTGCCAAACGATTACGAGCGTACTCTGCGTTCCCGCTTCGATGCGGCTTTGAAAGCGGCAGGCGAGGGCGCATCGGCCCGCTCGGCCTATGCCGGCGAACTGGAAGCCAATCGTTCGCGTCTGCTGTCCGAAGTGCTGCGCCTGGAAATTGCGGCCGGCATCGACAGCGGTCCGGAGTTCGCGCGCGACCGCCTCAAGATGCAGGTGGAAGTGCTGCAATCGTCCCTCAAATCCGGCCAGAAGCCGGGCAGCCACGCGGCCCAGTTCCTGGCCCTGTGCGCCATGCCTGCATTGGCCGATGCGCGCACGGCCAGCCGCATCGAGCAGCTCTTCCGCCGCATCGGTGCGGTGGAGGGCAACCGATGACCGTACGCGTTCAGACCGAAGACTTCGATCTCGCCCAGGAAGTCCAACAACTGCGCGCCGGGAACGGCAAGGTTGGCGGTATAGTCACCTTCGTGGGAACCGTGCGCGACCTGAACGAGGGCGCCAACGTTTCCGAAATGGAGCTGGAGCACTATCCTGGCATGACGGAGCAGTCGATCGAGGCCATCATCGAGCAGGCGAAAGCGCGCTGGCCGATTTATGACGCGCTGGTGATTCACCGCGTCGGCCCGCTGAAGCCGCTGGATCAGATTGTGCTCGTGGCCGTGACCACTTCCCACCGGGGAGAAGCCTTCGCGGCCTGCGAGTTCATCATCGACTACCTCAAGACCGAGGCGCCGTTCTGGAAGAAGGAGCAGACGCCGGAGGGTGCACGTTGGGTGGACGCCCGCGTCAGCGACGATCAGGCGCTGAAAAAATGGGAAATGTGATTCTCGTCACAAATTCCTCTTGAAAACTCGTCGCTCAGCCCAATTTTGTCGTAGAGATAATTTAGGAGCGTGAGATGCGCCAAGACAAACTA
>NZ_JBFRDW010000811.1:0-2298 GCF_052113985.1 Pseudoduganella sp. RAF53_2
CGGCTTTCAAGGTGAAGTCGATCGCCACCAGCGCCAGACCGATCAGCGCACCGTAGCCGATCAGCGCCCAATTCAGGTCGCCGCCGATCACGCCTTTAGCCAGCGTGGAAATCAGGGTCGCTTGCGGCGCAGCCAGCGGCTGGTCCGAGATGGCGTTGGCGTTGGGTGCGCCGGCAAAGCCGTTCGCATGGTTCAGCAACTCCAGCACGGGCGGCACCACGCAGGCGCCGGCGAACACGCCGATGATCAGCGCTACCTGCTGCTTCCACGGCGTAGCACCAACCAGCTGACCGGTCTTCAGATCTTGCAGGTTGTCGTTACCGATCACCGCAACGGCCAGCACCACGGTGGTGACGAACAGCGCAAACGCGATCAGCGCATTGGCGGTATCCGGTCCCATGATGTGACGGCCAACCATGCCGACCGACGTTGCTGCCCCCAGAATGGTCAGGATCGCCAGGCCGGAAACAGGAGAATTCGAAGAGCCAATCAGGCCGGCCATATAACCGCACACCGCCGCTGCCAGCAGGCCGGCGATGAGGATGTAGGCAACGCCAACCGCAATCAGCGGCGTGGCGATAGAGCCAAGCGGGCCGCCTTCCAGGAAGCTTGCCAGCAGCCAGCCCGCAGGCACCATGGAAACCAGCGTCACCAGGCCGACGATAAAGATAGGCAGATCCTGATCTTCACGCGGCACTTCGCCGCCGCCGGACTTGGCACGGCGCGACGCTTCCAGCGCCGACTTCAGGCCGCCAATCACCGGCTTGGCCAGCGTGGACAGCGTAACGATTGCCGCAGCGCCGATGGTACCGGCGCCCATCATGCGCACCTGATTGCGCCATACGCCATTGGCCAGATCGGCGATCGGCAAATCGGCAGGATTCATATTGGTCAGCAACGGGACCAGAACGCCCCACGCGATCACCAGGCCAACCAGCATGGCCATGCCGACGGTAATACCCATCAGGTGACCCGCGCCAACCAGGGCCAGCGAGCTCGATGCGCCAATGCCGGTCGCGCCATTGCCGACGCGGACGAAAGCCGCCACCTCAGCCGCGATCAGCTTGGCGGCAGCCAGGAAAGCGAAGAATGCGGAAGCCACCGAGCCCCAGATCACAGCCCACAGGCCAGCCTTGCCTTCACGCGCGCCGGAGCGCGAGGCGGTACCGACCTTCAGCACTTCAGCGGCAGCAACGCCTTCCGGATAAGGCAGATCGGACTGCGACACCAGCGCACGGCGCAGCGGCATGGTGTACATCACGCCCAGCACACCACCCACGGCGCAGGCGCCAAAGGTCGGCCAGAATGGAATATTGGACCACCAGCCGATCATCAGCAGGCCAGGCAGCACGAAGATCACGGACGCCAGCGTGCCGGCCGCCGATGCAATCGTCTGGACGATGTTGTTTTCCTGGATGGTCGCGTCCTTGAAGGCGCTGAGCAGCGCCATCGAGATCACGGCAGCGGGGATGGAGGTGGCGAAAGTCAGGCCGACTTTCAGCCCAAGGTAAACCTGCGCGGCGGTGAAGACCAGGGTAATCAGCACACCGAGGACGATGCCACGGATTGTAAATTCCACCGGGGCGTTGTGCGTCGATTTGTCCATATTAGTTATAGGTTATTAATCGTGCCCCGGATATTACGCCAGAATTTGGCCCGCGCCAACGGCCTGCTTAATCGTCCTCGTTGGGATCGAGATCGGGGAACAGCACCGATGTGTAACCGAATTTACTGAAGTCGCGGATACGCATCGGATACAGAATGCCGTTGAGATGATCGACTTCATGCTGGACCACGCGGGCGTGGAAATCTTCCGCATCACGCACGATGCGGGTGCCGAACTGGTCGAATCCCTCATAGTGCAGACGGGTGAAACGCGGCACCACACCACGCAGGCCATGCACCGAAAGGCAGCCTTCCCAGGCGTCGTCCATTGCCTCGCCAATTGGCGTCAGCACGGGATTGATCAGCACCGTTTCCGGTACTTGCGGCGCGTCCGGATAACGGGTGTTGGACTTGAAACCAAAAATCACCAGCTGCAGATTGACGCCGATCTGCGGCGCGGCCAGGCCGGCGCCGTTCGCGTCGTGCATCGTATCGAACATGTCCTTGATCAGCGCATGCAGTTCCGGCGTATTGAAATCACGCACCGGATCGCACACGCGCAGCAGGCGCGGATCGCCCATCTTCAGGATTTCACGGACGGCCATTCAACCTCCTCAGGCGTTCAGCAGTGCGAGCAAGCCCGCTTCATCAAGAATCGTTACGCCCAGCTCTTCCGCCTTGGCGAGCTTGCTG
>NZ_JBFRDW010000812.1:0-2294 GCF_052113985.1 Pseudoduganella sp. RAF53_2
CTCGTGCTCGACGCGGAAGACTTCACGGTCGTCGACGCCAAATCGAATGAAGACCTGACCCGCAGCATCCTGCTCCAGATTATTCTGGAAGAAGAGGCCAGCGGCGCGCCGATGTTTTCGACCGATATGCTGGCCCAGATCATCCGCTACTACGGCCACGCCATGCAGGGCATGATGGGTTCTTATCTCGAAAAGAATATCCAGGCCTTTACCGAAATCCAGCGCAAATTCACCGCCAGCGCGGCCAATCTGGATGGCAAGGCCTTCAGCCCGGAAATGTGGACCCAGTTCATGAACGTCCAGGCCCCGATCATGCAGGGCATGATGAACAACTACATCGACCAGAGCAAGAGCCTGTTCGTGCAGATGCAGGAACAGATGCAGAACCAGAGCAAAAATCTGTTCAGCGCCTTCCCGTTCATGACGCCCCCGCCGTCGAACGACAAGAAATAAATGCAAACCGGCCGCTGGCCGGTTTTTTATTGGCAGGCTTAAACCCGGTGGCTGACACTCGCCATCGTCGGCCTCGGCGGACCCGTGTGCAACAAAGCCAGTGTCAGCCACCTGCTCGGGGCCGCAGGTTTCATTATGCGCCGCCGGCGCAATGATATAATGCTCGATTGCGCCCGATTTTCAGTTATCTCCCATGCAATCCAAGCCACTCTCCCGCATCACCCCCACCGAAGGCGCTCCGGCCCCGAAGGTAGGCTTCGTTTCCCTCGGCTGCCCCAAAGCGCTGGTCGACTCCGAGCAGATCCTGACCCAGCTGCGTGCCGAAGGCTACGAAACCGCGAAATCCTATGATGGCGCCGACCTGGTGATCGTCAACACCTGCGGCTTCATTGACGCCGCCGTGCAGGAATCGCTGGAYGCGATCGGCGAGGCGCTSGCYGARAACGGYAAGGTCATTGTGACCGGCTGCCTGGGCGCGAAGAAGGACACGGATGGCCAGGACCTGATCCAGAAAATCCACCCGAAAGTGCTGGCCGTGACCGGTCCGCACGCCGTGGGCGAGGTGATGGCCGAAGTCCACACCCACCTGCCGAAGCCGCACGAGCCCTTCATCGACCTGCTGCCACCGCAGGGCGTGAAGCTGACGCCGAAGCACTACGCTTACCTGAAGATTTCCGAAGGCTGCAACCACCGCTGCTCCTTCTGCATCATCCCGTCGATGCGCGGCGATCTGGTGTCGCGTCCGATCGCTGAACTGATGCTGGAAGCAGAGAACCTGTTCAAGGCCGGCGTGAAAGAACTGCTGGTGATTTCGCAGGACACTTCCGCTTACGGCGTGGACGTGAAATTCCGCTCCGGCTTCTGGAACGGCCGTCCGGTGAAGACCCACATGACCCAGCTGACCCAGGCCCTGGGCGAGCTGGCCAAGCAGTACGGCGCGTGGGTGCGCCTGCACTACGTCTACCCGTATCCGCATGTGGACGAAATCATCCCGATGATGAGCGGCGGCCACGTGCTGCCTTACCTGGACGTGCCGATGCAGCACGCGCATCCTGATGTGCTGAAGCGCATGAAGCGTCCGGCTTCCGGCGAGAAGAACCTGGAGCGCATCCTGAAGTGGCGCGAGATGAATCCTGAGCTGGTGATCCGCTCGACCTTCATCGCCGGCTTCCCTGGCGAAACCGAAGCCGAATTTGAATACCTGCTGGACTTCCTGAAAGAAGCGCAGATCGACCGCCTGGGCTGCTTCGCCTACTCGCCGGTGGAAGGTGCGACCGCGAACGACATCGCTAATCCAGTGCCGGAAGAAGTGCGCGAAGAGCGCCGCGGCCGCGTCATGCTGCTGCAGGAAGAGATTTCCCGCAAGCGCCTGCAGGCCAAGGTCGGCAAGACCATCAAGGTCCTGATCGACGAACTGACCCCAAGCGGCGCAGTTGGCCGTTCCGCTGCCGATGCGCCGGAAATCGATGGCGTGGTGCACGTGAAGCGTCCATACGAACCGCACAAGAAGCTGGCAGTCGGCCAGTTCTTCGACGTCGAAATCACCCGCGCAGACGCGCATGACCTGTGGGGCGAGGCGCTCTGAAACCAAGGGCGTAACCCAGGTGGCTGCCACGATGTGGCAGCCACCAGCTTCACGCCTGTGGTTTAAAATGTGCAAATGACCTCCAAGCACCTCCAAACCCAGCTAATCCACACCGATTACACCGCTCCGGAAGGCTTCGCGGCCTTTCCGAGCGCGATCCATCATGCGTCGACAGTCCTGTTCAAGGACGTGGCGGCCATGCGCTCCGGCGACTGGAAAGAAAAGAACGCCTATACCTACGGTCTGCATGGCACGC